>JBFGLK010000211.1:0-6020 GCA_041576195.1 Promineifilaceae bacterium (SeqCode) | reverse complement strand
TCAGCCGCGCCTGCTGTGGGTCCGGCGCCTCGGGCTCGGCGCCGGTCTCCAACGCACTGAACATGAAGGCCCGGTATTGGCTGCCCTCACTGGCCTGGCCGGCCGCGGCCTGCTCCAATCCGGGGATGGCCATATCCAGCTCGATGGCGTCGCCGCCCAGACTATGCTTGACGGCACTGGCCGCCGCAAGAACCGATTCAGTCTCTCGGAGGTAGTTGCCTGTCAGCGTGGCATACGTGGTCATCGGGCGAGCTCCTTCAGCACGATGGACGGTCGGGGAGCACGGCACGCCTGGAAAGGCAGCGAGACGAGGGCGAGGACGACCCGTGCCTGCGGAAAGACCCGTTCACTAGCATTGTACTGACAGCCCCAGACTGGCGCAATATGGACGCCGCATGTTCATCCCGCCAGCGGCGCAAGCCGACCCATGGGATCTCAGGCCGGCCGCGCCACGGGCAGCGCGCGCCTCAGCGACCGGTGCGATCCAGCAGGCGCCGGATCTCACGCTCGAAGGCGGGGTCGGTCGTCAGCAGCAGCTGATAGCGGTTGGCGACTCGCTCTCGCGCCGCCAGGTAGGCGCCCAGCAGCTCGTTGAGGCCACGCAGTGTGGCCGCCGGGTCCGCATCGTATTGCAGACGCATCAGTGGCGCTCGCGCTGGCTCGGCCGCCGGCAGCAACGGCAGGAGCCGTTCGATCGTCAACGTGAAAAGCTGAAGGTAAATCGCGAACGGCTTCTCGACATCGCCCCGCATCAGCTGCCGGGCCGCGTCCCACAGCATGATCCAGAAGCGCTCGTCCAGCCGCTCGAGCTCGGCGGCGGTGATGGTCGGACGCGACGGTGGCACCCGGGCGCAGGCGGCCTGGAAGCGCTCGCCCCAGCCGTCGGCGTCCTTGAGCAGGCGCAGGTCCCGGTCCCATGGGTTCGGCGCCAGCGAGTCCGCCGCTTCATAGCGGAAGTCCGCCTTGGTGCCGTTGCTATAGAGAACGATGTGGAAGTGGGGCCGCACGTGGTCGGCGTCGAAGGAGCGTGCCGGCACGTATGGCAGGATGGAGCGCACGAACAGACGCCGGTCGGCATAGGCTGCATCGCGGGCCGGGCCATCGCGAAAGACGAAAGCCACGTCCAGGTCGGAATAGCCATCTTCCACCCGCCGGCCATACGAGCCGGCCAGGAAGCACGTTCGGATCGCCGGTTCCCCCTGGACGCGCTGTTGCAGTCGCACCACGAACCGGTCTTGCTCAAACATGCTGGCTCGCCTCCGAGTTCTGGGCTATCAGACGAAGCAGCCGAACAGTGTCAGGCTGAGCACCGTGAGCACGCCCAGCCCCGCCCCGGCGACGAGCTGGGCCACTGTGTGGCGCTTCAGATAGAGCCGGACGTAGACGACGGCCACCAACATAGGCCCGGTGACGATCAGGGTGATCGGGCCGAGGACCAGCCAGCTCAAGAGCACCGTCGACGTGATGCCCGTGGCATGGATGCTGATCAGCCAGAAGTCATTGATCACGGCCAGGGCAGCCAGCTCCAACACGTTGAAGATGGCCAGGCAGCGCAGGAGTTCGGGGCCGTTCAGGGTGAGCAGTAGGCCGAGCATCAGGCCGGCTGTGACGACGCTGGCCACGTAGGGCAGCCGTCGCTCCCGCCGGTCTGACATGTGCAGCTCGCGAATGCGCCCCGTTCGTAGAAGGTAGAGGACGAGCAAGATCGGCGTCAGGGAGACCAGCAACCCGTAGACGGCGGCCCAAAGGAACCCGCCCCAGGTGGGCCGCTCCGCCAGGGCGAAGAGCAGGCCCAGGATGGCGAACATGACCGGCGGGCTGACGACGTTGGAGAAGAACCGCGCCAGCCCGACGCGGCCGATGCGGGCCTCGGGGTGCCAGTCGCGCGGCCGCTTCACCCCGGCCCTCCGGGAGGGCTCATCACGGCCCGCTCGACGTGCTGATCGCCAGGGCGAACATGCCCAGGGTAAACAGCAAGATGGCCAGCACGAAGAAGATCATGATCGCCGCCGTCACCACCCCGATGCCGCCCAACAGTCGGGTCCGTCTCGGGTTGAGCGAGCGGTCCGCATTCAGGTAGGCGTAGGCGCCGAAGATGCCGGCCAGCAGTGGCAGGCAGTAGGTCAGACCGCTGCAACTGGCGAGCATGACGCCGCCGAAGACGGCGCCCAGGAGCCCGTACAGGTCGAGGCGATTCCCCTGGTAGGGAATGTCAGGCCGCGGGGCACCGGACGCTTCGGTGACGCGAATGGCCTCGGCGTAGGCTTCCGGCGGCGTGACCGCCAGACCGTCGGCCGTCAGACTGCCGGCATCGGCCTCGCACAGTCGCCGCCCATCCTCCCCATACCAGAGGCAGAGACCGCAGAGAGCCCGGCCGCAGACTTCGCAACGCTCGACCGCCTCGTGGTCAGGGTGATTGACGCAAGTCTCCATGCTCTGCCGTGCCGGCCCGTTCTCCCCGCCGGGCAATCATGTACCCTCTTCCCAGGAGTTGAGATACGCCTCTTGCTCCGGCGTCAGCGTGTCGATCGCGATGCCCATCGCCGCCAGTTTGATGCGCGCGATCCGCTGGTCGACCTCCTCGGGCACTGAATAGACCTTGCGCTCCAGGCTGCCGGCATTCTCGACCATGAAGGCGGCGCTTAGCGCCTGGTTGGCGAAGCTCATATCCATGACGGACGCCGGGTGGCCCTCGGCGGCGGCCAGGTTGATCAGCCGGCCCTCGCCGAGCAGATTGATGCGCCGGCCGTCGGCCAGCGTGAACTGGTCCACGAAGGGGCGCACGCGCTTGGGCCGGCCGGCCATCTCCTCCAGCGCCGGGATGTTGATCTCCACATTGAAGTGGCCTGAGTTGGCGACGAGGGCCCCGTTCTTCATGCGCTCGAAGTGCTGGCGATCGATGACGTTGATGTCGCCGGTGGCCGTGACGAAGACATCGCCGATCGGCGCCGCCTCCGTCATCGGCATGACCCGGAAACCGTCCATGACGGCCTCCAGGGCCTTGAGGGGATCGATCTCGGTGATGACGACGTTGCCGCCAAGGCCGCGGGCGCGCATGGCGATGCCGCGGCTGCACCAGCCATAGCCGGCCACGACCACCGTCTTGCCGGCAATCAGGAAGTTGGTGGCCCGGATGATGCCGTCCAGCGTGGACTGGCCGGTGCCATAGCGGTTGTCAAACATGTGCTTGGTCAGCGCGTCGTTGACGGCGATGACGGGGAACGCGAGCTGCCCCTGACGAGCCATCGCCTTGAGCCGAATCACGCCGGTCGTCGTCTCCTCCGTGCCGCCGACGATGTTCGGTAGCATCTCGCGCCGGTTCTTATGCAGCTCGCCCACCAGATCGGCGCCGTCGTCCATCGTCATGTGCGGCTTGAAGTCGAGCGCGGCCTGCAGGTGCCGGTAGTACGTTTCGTTGTCCTCGCCCTTGATGGCGAAGACCGGGATCTCGAAATGGGACACCAGCGAGGCGGCCACGTCATCCTGCGTGCTCAGCGGATTGCTCGCCGCCAGAACCACGTCGGCGCCGCCCAGCTGCAATGTGCGCATGAGATTGGCGGTCTCCGTCGTCACGTGCAGGCAGGCGGCGATGCGCATGCCGGCGAGCGGCCGCTCCTCGTCGAAGCGCTCGCGGATGCCACGCAGCACCGGCATCTCCTGCTCGGCCCACTCGATGCGATGGCGCCCACCCGGGGCGAGATCCGTGTTCTTGATGTCGAAGTCCATTGAGGTTGGTGTCTCCTTGCGTTGGTCGGTTCCGGGGCCGGGGCGTGAAGCGGCGCGGTCAGCGCAGCAGCGCGTCCAGGGCCCCCTCGTCGTCGAAATGCTGGCGGTAGCGGCCGATGAAGTCGGCCGGTGTAAAGTGATGGCTTTGCGTGCCGAAGCTCTCCAGCACGTAGGTGGCGGCCAGGGCGCCCATGCGCCCGGCGATGTCCCAGGGGAGGCCAAGCTGCATGCCGCGCATGAGGCCGGCGCGAAAAGCGTCGCCCGCTCCCGTGGGCTCGGTGGCCTGGTGGGGCGCCACCGAGGGAATGTCGAAACGCTCGCCGTCGGCCAGGATGGTCGAGCCGGCGCGCCCAAGGGTGATCAGCAGGCCGCCGCAGCGTTCCAGGATCTTCGCCTCGTCGAGGCCCGTCTTCTCCTCGATGAGGCGCATTTCGTAGGCATTGGCGCTCAACAGGCGGCAACCGTCGATGCCGGCACAGAGATCCTCCGCGCTCAGCCGGACAGTCTGCTGGCTCGGGTCATAGATGTAGGCGATGCCCAGCTCATGGCACTCGTCGGTGTAGCGGCGCATGGCGGCCGGGTCGTTCGGGGAGACGATCACCAGGTCGGCGTCAGGGGCGTGCTGGCGGAAGCTCAGGCGGGAGGCGTAGGCCATCGCTCCGGCGTAGAAGCTGGCGATCTGGTTCTGCTCGCGGTCGGTGTTTACGAAGAAGGAGGCGCAATACTCGCCCGGGATCTCGACGATGGCCGAGGTGTCGACCCCATGGCTTTCCAACCAGTCCCGGTAGTCGCCGAAGTCCTCGCCCGCTGTGGCCATGACCGTGGGGTGACCGCGCAGGAGCCCCAACGTGTAGCCGATATTGGGCGCGTTGCCGCCCCGCTCGCGCTTCATCGAGTCTACTAGAAAGCTCAGATTGACCTGGTGCAGGTGCTCGGGGAGGAGGTGGTCGGCAAATCGCCCGGGAAAGGACATCAAGTAGTCGTAGGCGATGGAGCCGGTGATGACGAGTTTCATGCAGGTGTCTCTTGGTGGCCGTCCAGCATGTCGCGGGCCTCTGCCCGATGCCGGCAACCATTGTAAGAAGTTCGCCAGGCGCCGGCCAATGGGCGGCCACTGGGCGGCGTCACGTGGTGGCCGGCTCCTTGAAGACGGGTGTCAGGCCCAGTCGATCGCGGATCATGACGCGCAGCGCCCGCAAGCCGTCGATGCTGCGGATCTTCTTGCCCTCCGCATACGTGCGCGGCTCGTAGCGGATCGGGATCTCCAGGATGTCGTGGCCGGCCAGGAGGATCTTGTTCGGCAGCTCGAAGTCCAGGTTGAAATCAGTCGTCGTCAGGTTGAGCGCCTTGACCACGTCGGCGCGCACCATCTTCGTGGCCGTGGCCACGTCGGTCAGGCGGCCGCCGAAGAGCAGGTTGGTGACCGCTGTCAGGAAGCGGACGCCGAGGTAAGCGTGGGCGTACTTGTAGCGCACGTTGCCGCCCAGGACGCGCGACCCAAAGATAGCCGCGGCCTTCGTCTCGTCCGCCTTACGCACGAAGCGGACGTGGTCGGCCGGATCGTACTCCCGGTCGGCGTCCTGGATGATCATGTAGTCGCCGGTCATGTTGGCAATGCCCGTGCGAATCGACATGCCTTTGCCCTGGTTGGTCTCGTGATAGATGATCCGGATCTCCGGATCGTCAATGGTGGCCAGGACCTCGCGGGTGCCGTCCGTGGAGGCGTTGTCGACCACGATGATCTCGCGCGCCCAGTCGGGCCCGAGGTCGACGGCGCGCGTACGCGCGATGACGTCGCCGATGGTTTGCCGCTCGTTGTAGCAGCAGATGATGACAGAGAGGGTGCGCCGGGTCACAACTGCTTGAAGAAGGCCCCGAACGTGTCGATCATGTAGTCGAGCTGGGGGATATCCAGGCCGGGGTAGACGCCGACAAAGAAGGCGCCGCGCATGATGCGATCGGCGCCTTCCAGGTCGCCGACGACGCGCTTGTCGATGTGCTGGTAACCGGGCTGCTTGGTGATGTTGCCAGCAAAGATGAGGCGCGTCTCCACGTGATGCGCTTCCAGGAAACGGGTGAGGTCGTGGCGACGGAAGGGCGCCTCCTCACGCACCCAGAGGGGAAAGGCGAACCAGGCCGGCTCGGCCCGCGGGTGCCACGTCGGCAAGTGGAGAAACTCCTCAAAGGGCTGCAGCCCGTCGAGTAGGTAGGCGAAGTTGCGCCGGCGCCGCTCGATGAATGCCGGCAGCTTGCGCAGCTGCGCCACGCCGATGGCCGCTTGCGGATCCGTCAGC
>JBFGLK010000210.1:0-6023 GCA_041576195.1 Promineifilaceae bacterium (SeqCode) | reverse complement strand
TACATAACGCCCGACCCACCAGGCGAGTTCCGCCGGCGCACCGGCCGCTCGCCCGACGGCCCCCCTACGCCCGATCGACGCCGGGCCCAGTCGGCCAGAAAGCAAACGGGGCAGGCCAGTGGGCCTGCCCCGACAACACGTTCGCCCGCATGTGGCGCGGGCGCCTGTGCTTAGGGTTCGTCCTCTTGCGGGTTGCCGGCAGGCTCCAATGGCGCCGGCTGCTCCCGCGATTCGTATGCTGCATTCTCGTAGACGCCGTGCCCGTTCTCCTCCTCGCCGAACTCGTCCCAATCCTCGGCTACGCCCAGCGCCTCCATGTTCTCCAGAAGCTGGCGGTAGACGTCGCCATTGACCCGCTCCAGGCGGCCGAGTAACTCCTCCCACCTTTCGCGGAGTTGGGGGTCCTACTGCTCGAGCACCTTGCCGCTGATCTCGGCCGGCGTGAGCAGCCGGTTCTGGAAGCCACTGGGCATCCGCAGGCCAAGCTCGCGATAGGTGCTGCCCAGGTAGTAGACAAGCATCGGCTTGACCAGCCCCTCGACCCGGCTGCGCACCGCCCCGTCCACCTGCAGGAGAGAGAAGAAGGAGAGGTAGTAGTCGCGCGCCAGCTCATACTCCTTGCGATTGAGGAGCTGACCGGCCCGGACCGAGGCGTAAGAGGCCATGTACCAGCGCAACTCGGACACCTGGGCCTCTGGCTGGCGCTGCTCCAGACACTCCCAGAGCACGCGATTGGCCAACAAGAAGCGGCGCACCGAGAGGCCAAAGCGCCGGTTCTTGCGCGCGTCCATGGCCTCGGTCGCCAGCTTCTGGGCCGCCAGCGAGGTGAGCGGCTGGTTCTCCGACAGCTCGCAGGTCAGGATGTCCTGCCACAGGACCCGCAGCGGCTCGGGATCGCCGAGCGGGATCTCGTCGAGGACGAAGGGCGCCGGCGGGGCGGCTTCAGCCGGTTGCTCGCCATCCGGCGCCGGCTCGTCCTCGACGTGCTGCCCATTCGTCTCCACGCGGCGTGGCTTCAGGTTGAAGACCTGGTTCAGAAAGAGGAACTCGTCACAGGCGCGGATAAACAGCCGATGCGACCGCTCGCCGGGCGGGCCGATGCCGATGACACGCTTACCGTACTTATGCAGCTTGCTGGCCAAAGGCCCAAAGTCGCTGTCGCCAGAGACGATGACGAACGTCGTCAGGTGTGGGTGCACCATGGCCGCCTCGAGCGCGTCGAGGGCGATGCGAATGTCCGCCCGGTTCTTGCCCTGGCCGACGCTGTAGACCTGCACGAGGTCGATGGCGTTCAGGGTCATGTCGAAGCGGTATTCGTCGAAGTTCTTCCAGTTGGCGTAGGCCTGTTTGACGGCGATGCGCCCGCGCCGCGCCAGGAAGCGCAGCAGGTCGTTGAGGTAGAGGGTGACCGATTCGTCGTGGGCCCAGATCGCCAGATTCTCGAAGTCGATGTAGACGGCCAGATACTGCGTGCGTGCAGAAAAGGAGTCGGGTTCGTAACTCATTGTGGTTGTGGTATGTGGCTGTGTGCTGGGGGCTGGCACCACCCGCATCCGGGACGAGTCGCTCTATCGGGGGTAACGGGATATTCCAGCGCCTGCCGGCATCTCTATGAAAAAACGTTGCCTGAATTGTGTACAGATCGGCGCGAAAGTCAAACGCCCGCACCGTCGGGGAAATTCCCCGGCCGGCCCCGCCCGATTCAGACTTAGTGCCTATCGACGCCCATCCACGTCGCCAAGACGCTAAGGCTCGACGTCAGCGCGGCCGGTGATCGCGAATGTAGGCGCGCGGGTCGACGTAGTCGCGCCGGATCCGGTTGTTGTCCAGCCCGGGCCAGTCTCCCGGGTTGTCGGCCAATGCCTCGGTCGGACTGATGTCGAAGTGGAGATGGAACGGCACCGGGCTCTTGGGGTCGCCCCGCCCGACGCGACCTATCCGTTGCCCCCGCCCCACCCGATCGCCGGCCTTCACATCCATGTTCTCCAGATGCGCGTAGCGCGAATAGACGCGCGGCCCATTCGGCTCCAGAGGGTCGTGGCGAATGATGACGATGTTGCCCCATTTGTCGCGAAAGCCGGCATAGGTGACCTCGCCGCTGCCGATGGCATAGACCGGGGCCAGGGCGTCTAAATCGAACGTGGGCTTGTTCAGGTTCAGATCGGCCCCCGTGTGAAACACCTTCTTGCCGCGCAGCGTGTACAGGCGACCATACGGGTTGACGTCGACCCACTGGCCCGGCCAGACGGCGCCGCGGCGCTCGGCCTCCGTGCCCACCGGCGGGTCAAAGCCGTCGGCCAGGGGGACGCTCGACGGGTCCGGGGGCCGCACCTTGCGCCAGCGCACCGCGGCGATGCCCACTCGGCGGTCGTCCTCGCCCGTGAAGTTGGTCAGGTTCACCTGGCCGCTTGCCGGATCGTCCGCGTTCAGCTCGAAGGCGCCCAGCGACACCCAGGTGTCGGAGTGGCGATACTGGTCGATTTCCACCGAAACCGGCTCCGGCTTGCCTTCGACGCCGTGGACATGATAGCGTGCCCGACGCGTCGTGGCGTTGGTGCCCGGCACCCACACGCTCACCTCGTAGCGGCCGGAGACCGCGATGTCCGGTCGCCAGACGACCCAGACGCTGCTGGGCGTCGCCCCCACCGTCTCGGCGTATTTCATCGCCTGGCCGCCGCGCTCGAACGGCTCAAAGCGCGCCTTGGGGAACTGCGCGTAGACGCCGTCGAAATAGCCGGGCGCGCCGGCCCGGATCTCGAGCTCGGCGCCGTCGCCTGGGTCATCGGGCCCGCCGGCCCCCTCCTGCCCGGGCCGGTAGGCCACGGCGGCAACCGCTTCCCAGAGCTCGGCCCCGGTGGTGCGCTCGTTTTCCGGATCGTTGACGGCGTGCTCCCAGCTCCAGAAGTTGACGGCCGGCAGCCCCATCGACCGGGCCTGCTTGAGGAAGCGCTTGATCTGGCGGGGCGTGGCGCTCCAGAAGGTGCCGTCCGACTGGCGCTCGCCATACGCGGCGCCGGTGGGCACGATCAGGCGATCCGGGTAGCGCTCGCGATAGGCTTCGACGCTCTGGATCAGCGCCTGGACCGCGTCGCCCTCGGCGCCGCCGAGGGTGACCCAGTAGATCTGAGGCATGGCGATGTCGCACTCGGCCATGAAGGCGTCGAACGGAAAGTGGGGCTGGTAGCGAGGAAAGCGGTACGAGCTCAGGGCCAGCACGGCATCGGCGCCGGCGGCAGCGCGCAGCGCGCGGGCCAGCTTGCCGGCACGCTCCGCGCCGCCGGAGGACGACCAGCGGTTGGTGCCGATGTCCTCCGCGTTGATCACCAGCCCCTTCACGTTGAACAGGCGGGCCCGGTCGGCAAAGACCTGGGCCTGAGCCTCGGGCGCCTGCCGCTGGCCATAGACGAAGCTGAAGCCAAAGACGGCGATGCCCTCTTGCTGCAACGCCTTGATCAGGTCCCGTGTCGCCTGCTCCCGGCCGGCGTGGTCGTCCCGATCCGGCAGGGGGAAGGGCTTGGTGCCATCGGCGATTTTGACGACGACGTGCTCGATGCCGGCAGCCCGGGCCGCTTTCGCCGCCTCGGCAGCGTTCAGGCCGGCGCGGCCCAGCACGCGCTCGGCCCGCCAGATGAAATAGCCTTTGCCCTGGATCACAGCCAATGCGTTATCCTCCCCTCACTCCTGCTGTCGCACGAAGTTGCCCAGCGGATCCTCTTCATCGCTGTCGACGAGCGAGCGGCGGGTGCGACCACCTTGCCGCGGGTTCTCCACCATGCCCATCTCGAAGAGCGCCTCCATCAGGCGGGCCGCCCGCGGAAAGCCAACGCGCAAGCGGCGCTGCAAGAGCGAGATGGAGATGTTGTCGTGTGCCTGAGCGAAGGCCACCGCCTTCTCCAGCAGGTCGTCCGTCTCATCAATAACCTGCATGCGGGCGAGCGTCTCTTCCCAGGGGGGTGAGGCGGCCTCCCAATCGGGCAGCGCCTCCTGCCAATAGGCGACCAACCCGTCGATCTCCTCGTCGTCGACCAGGCAGCCCTGGACGCGCCGCGGGGCGCTCGCGTCGGGGGCCAGGAACAACATGTCGCCCTGACCCAGCAGGTTCTCCGCCCCGACGCCGTCGAGCACCACGCGCGAGTCGGTGCCCGAGGCCACGGCAAAGGCGATACGCGAAGGGAAGTTCGCCTTGATCAGGCCGGTGATGACGTCGGTGGACGGGCGCTGGGTGGCCACGACCAGGTGGATGCCGGTGGCCCGGGCCATCTGGGCCAGGCGGCACAGGGTGCGCTCCACGTCGCTGGGATAGATGGCCATCAGGTCGGCCAGCTCGTCGATGACCACGACGATGAGCGGCAGGGGCTGGCCGGCGGGCCGGCGGGCGATCCGCTCGTTATAGATGGCCAGGTTGCGCGCTCCGAGTTCCGCCAGCGCCTGGTAGCGCCGGTCCATCTCGGCGGTCAACCAGCGGAGCACGCCGATGACGCGCTCGTGATCCGTCTCGGGCGGACCGAGCAGGTGCGGCAGGCCGTTGAAGCGCACCAGCTCGACCTTCTTCGGGTCGATGAGGACCAGCCGCAGCCGGTCGGGCGTGTTGTTGCAGGCCAGCGTAGTGATGAGGCTGTTGAGCGCGACCGACTTGCCGGAGCCGGTAGTGCCGGCAATCAAGAGGTGCGGCAGCCGGCCCAGATCGGTGGCCACGGGCACGCCGGCCACGTCCCGGCCGAGCCCGATGGCCAGCGGGCTGCCGACGCGTCGAAACGCCTCCGATTCGAGGACCGGGCGCAGGCGCACGGCCCCGATCTCCAGGTTGGGCACCTCGACGCCCACGATGGGCTGGCCGGGCACCGGCGCCTCGATTCGCAGGCGCGGCACCTTCAGGGCCAGCGCCAGGTCGCGGTCGAGGGCCGCGATCTGGCTTACACGCACCTTCTGGCGCTGCAGCTCGCCGTCCGGCCCGGGGCGCTCGATGTAGCCGGGCGCCACGCCGAACTGGGTGATGGACGGGCCGTGCCGCACGCCGGTAACCCGTGCCGGCAGGCCGAAATCGGCCAGCGTCTTCTCAATAATGCGCTGCTTTGCCTCGATCTCCCCCGGGCTCACCTGGAGACTGATCCCCTCCAGCGCGATCCGGGTGCCATACGCGACGGTGAGAGATTCGATCGCCAGCATGCTACCAGAACACCTCCGACTTCGCCCGCCTTAATATCCACAAAAAGAACGGGGCACCTGCCAGCGCAGTGACGATCCCCACTGGAAGGGATTGGGGCGCCAGCAAGACTCGGGCGAGCAAATCAGCCAGGAGCAGGGCGGATGCGCCACCCAGGATCGAGAGCGGGATCAGGCGCCGGTAATCGGGCCCCCAGAGTATCCGGAGCATGTGGGGGACGATCAAACCGATAAAGCCAATGACCCCCGAAAACGACACCGCAACCGCGGTGGTCAGCGAGGCTGTGAGGATGATGTAGGTTTTCGCCCGGTTGACATGCAGGCCGAGCTGGTGGGCTTCATCCTCCCCAAACTGCAGTACATTCAGAGTGTGGCCTGAAAGGGAAAGCAAGCCCATCCCGAGGGCGATATAAGGGAGGGCAGCGATCACCGGTTTCCAGCCCGTCATGGTCGACCCACCCAGCAGGAACGAGATCGCCCGGTAGATCTGGTCGTCCGATCTGAGCATGAGGAAAGACGTCAGGGCGGAGGCAAATGCCCCGACCGCCACCCCGGCGAGGATTAAGGTGGTCAATGGGACCAGGCGCTCGACGCGCGCCAGCTGGTAGACAAGGAGAACAGTGGCGACCGCCCCGACAAACGCCCCGGCCGGGATCAGGTACAGGCCAGTCCCCTCGAAAGGCGGCCCCAGCGCCATAACAAACACCGCCCCAAGCCCGGCCCCGGAGGCCACCCCGAAGAGATACGGGTCGGCCAGTGGGTTGCGGAACAGCCCCTGGAACGCTCCGCCGCTCCCCGCCAGCGCGGCCCCTCTCAGGGCAATCAGGATCGTAAGACGGATCCTCACGCACAAGAGGATC
>JBFGLK010000209.1:0-6052 GCA_041576195.1 Promineifilaceae bacterium (SeqCode) | reverse complement strand
TGCGCCATCATCGCCGGCGCCTGCCGGCCGTCATGCGCGAGGTCCCACTGGCCGATTTGCGAGCAGTGGCCAGCCTGTTGCCGCCCCCTGCCGACTTCGCCGGTGCCCTGGCCGCCCCCGGCGTTTCGCTGATTGCGGAGTGCAAGAAGGCGTCGCCCAGCCGCGGCCTGATCGCTCGCGACTACGACCCCAGGCAGCTGGCCCTCGCCTTCGCGCGGGCCGGCGCCAGCGCCGTCTCGGTTCTGACTGACACGCGTCACTTTCAGGGGACGCTCGAGCACCTGCGCGTGGTGAAGGAAGCTCTGGCGGGAGAGGGCTTATTGTCACGGGGCGATCCCCGGCGGCGGACCGGCATCCCTGTGTTGCGCAAGGACTTCATCTTCGATCCGTATCAGATTGTCGAGGCGCGAGCCGCCGGGGCGGACGCCATCCTGCTGATCGCCGCCGTGCTGAAAGGGGGAGAGTTGAAGACGCTGTTGCACGTGGCCGGCGAATGGGGCCTTGGGGCTCTTGTCGAGGTGCACACCGATGAGGAGCTGGATCGGGTCCTGGAACTCGGTCCGACCGTCGTCGGCGTGAACAACCGGGACTTGCAGACGTTTGAGGTCGACTTCGCCAACACCGAGCGCTTGCGACGGCGCATCCCGCCGGGCACGCTCGTCGTCGCTGAGTCCGGGATACGCGGGCCGGATGACGTGCAGATCTTGCGCGATCTGGGGATCGATGCCGTCCTGGTCGGCGAAAGCCTGGTGCGGAGCCGCGATCCGTTTGTTGCTGCC
The DNA here is from genome assembly GCA_041576195.1 of Promineifilaceae bacterium (SeqCode). Lineage (GTDB taxonomy): Bacteria > Chloroflexota > Anaerolineae > Promineifilales > Promineifilaceae > JAGVTM01. The sequence continues at coordinate 5,273 of JBFGLK010000209.1, read as the reverse complement.
CGTGCCCTGGTGGAGGCGGGTCGCCGGTCGTAAAACGGGCGACGTTCGCTATAATCGGCCTGGACGCACGTCGCCGCCGGCAGGGTGCGACGAACGAGGGCAACGGGCCAACACGAGCGCTTTCTTTCGCGGCCCCGAGCGGTCGTGGTGATCGCTGCGCGATGACGAGCATCAGGAGGAAGTGACATGGCGGAGCGCAAGATCCGCGTGCTGATAGCGAAACCAGGACTGGACGGTCATGATCGGGGCGCCAAGGTAATCGCCCGGGGCCTGCGGGATGCCGGCATGGAAGTGATCTACACCGGCCTCCGGCAGACGCCGGAGATGGTGGTGGAAGCGGCCCTGCAAGAGGACGTCGATGCCATTGGCCTGAGCATGCTATCTGGGGCGCACGTCACGTTGGTGCCCGCCATTATGGCGCTGCTGGAAGCACAGGCCATGAGCGACATCCCGGTCTTCCTGGGCGGAATCATCCCCAACGACGACTGGCAGGGCATGCGTGACAGCGGCGTGAGCGCCATTTTTGGGCCGGGCACGCCGATGGACGAGATCGTCGCCGCCATCAAGGAGCGCGTTCTGGGTGAGGCGTAATGACGAGGTGACGCCCGCGCTGCTGGCCCAAGCGCGTGCGGGCAGTCGCCGGGCCGTCGCCCGCTTGCTCACCCTCGTCGAGCGCTCGTCCGCCGATGCCGAGCAAGTGGTGCGCGCCCTCTATTCGGCCACTGGCCGGGCCCACATCGTGGGCATCACCGGATCGCCAGGATCGGGGAAGAGCACGGTCGTCAACGAGCTAGCCCGCCATCTGCGTGCCGGCGACCCCGACATTCGCCCGCAAATTGGCATCATCGCCGTCGACCCCAGCAGCCCATTCACCGGGGGCGCCCTGCTCGGCGACCGCGTGCGCATGCGGGATCTCGCCGGGGACCCGGGCATCTTCATCCGCAGCATGGCTTCGCGGGGCCGATTGGGAGGGCTGGCCGCGGCTACCGCGGCTGCCGTCAAGGTCCTGGACGCCGCGGGCTTCGATCTGATTCTGGTGGAAACCGTCGGCGCCGGCCAGGCGGAGGTGGACATCGCCGCCACCGCACACACCGTGCTCGTCATTGAGGCGCCCGGCATGGGCGACGACATCCAGAGCATCAAGGCCGGCATCCTGGAGATCGCCGATGTGCTCGTGGTCAATAAGGCGGATCGGGCCAACAAGGGAGCGACGGTGAAGGCGCTGCAGATGATGCTGCACCTGAACCCGGCGGGCACGCGCGTGCGCCACCATGGGACGATGATGGCCGTCGACCCGGTGCCGGGGTCGACTGATGGCGCCGCCACCGGCGAGATGCCGGTGTGGGAAACGCCGCTCCTGGAAACGGTCGCCACGGAGGGGAGGGGGATTCCGGAGCTGGCCGTGGCGATTGAGCGCCACCGCGGCCATCTCCGGCAGACGGGCGAGTGGCAGACACGGGAGACCGACCGCAGCCGGCAGGAAATCGACCAACTGCTACAAGAACGGTTCATGGCCCACCTGCGGCGGGCCGTGCCGGCAGGCGAGCGCGAGGCAGTCATCGCCGCCGTCGCCTCCCGGGCACTCGATCCCTACACGGCGGTCGGCCAGTTGTTGGCTACCGCCCGGCTCGCGGCCGACCCGGCCGCGGGCGTCGAACCGGAGTAAACGCCCATGACCATGCGCGCCTACGGCGACATCAAGCTCTTTGCCGGCTCCGGCTGCCCCGAGCTGGCCGGGCGCATCGCCGCTTATCTGGGCCTGCCGCTCGGCGACTGGGAGATCACCCGCTTTCCCAATGAGAACATCTGGATCCAGCTAAAGGAGAGCGTCCGGGGCCAGGACGTGTTCATCATCCAGACGCATGCGCCGCCCGTGCACGAGAACATCATGGAGACGCTGATCGCGGTCGACACGTTGCACCGCGACAGCGCGGGTCGCATCACCGTCGTGTGCCCATACCTCGCCTACTCGCAGAGCGATCAGAAGACCTTGCCGCGGGTGCCAATCACGGCCCGGTTACTGGCCGACATGATCGAGGTTGCCGGCACCGACCGCTGGGTGACCATCGACCTACACGCCGGCCAGATTCAGGGCTTTTACAGCGTGCCGGGCGACCACCTGACGGCGCGGTACATCCTCACCGACTACCTGCGGACCAAGGACTTGAGCAACGCCGTCGTCGTGACGCCAGACCTAGGCTTCGCCAAAATGGGGCGGAAATACGCCGACATGCTGGGCCTGCCCCTGGCCTTCGTGGAGAAGCGGCGGCTGGCCGATGACCTGTTTGTGCGCGAAGCGGTCACCCTCATCGGAAACGTGCACGAAAAGGACTGCATCCTGGTCGACGATCTGGTCGACACGGCTGGCTCCATCAGCCAGGCGGCGGAAGTTCTGCGCGACAACGGCGCCAAAACGATCTATCTCGCCTTCACCCACCCCGTCCTATCCGACCCGGCGACCGAACGGCTCCGCCACCTTCCTGTGGAGGAGATTATCACAACCGACACGCTGCCGATCCCCGATCGCAAGCGACTTCCCAATGTCACCGTGCTCAGTGTGGCCCAGCTACTTGGCGAAGTCATACAGCGGACGCATGACGGCCGCAGCGTGGGCGAGCTCTTCAACGAGTAGGGCGCAGGTCGACGGGTAGGCGCCCGGTTGCCGGCAAACGTTATATCGCCGTAAGAAAATCCCCGTCCTGGCGCTCACCCATTCGGTCCCCGCTCCATTTGCGGTATCATGAAGAGTTGTCCCAGGGCGCCGTCCAGGCCTCCCTGCCCGCCAGTGGCGGCCGGTCCGGCAACGAGGTTGCTATGTTTCGCAAGTTAGTCCAGAAGATCGCTGGCGATCCCAATCAGAAGCTAATCGAGCGCATGCGTCCCATCCTGGATGCGGTCGAGCGCTACGAATCACAATTTACAGCGCTCAGCGACGAGGAGCTGCGCGCGCGAACGGCCATGCTCAAGGAACGACTGGGCGCCGGCGAGTCGCTGGATGATCTGCTCCCGGAGGCGTACGCGCTGGTGCGCGTCGCCTCGGTCCGGGCCACCGGTATGCGCCACTACGACGTCCAGATCATTGGTGGCTACTTGCTACACACCGGCGAGGTCGTCGAAATGCGCACAGGCGAGGGCAAGACGCTCGTCGCCACCTTGCCCCTCTATTTAAACGCGCTGGCCGGCAAGGGCGTGCACCTGGTCACCGTCAATGACTACCTGGCCCGGCGTGACGGAGGCTGGATGGGCAAAATCCTGCATCTACTGGGCCTGAGCATCGGCTGCATCGGCCCGCAGAACTTCTCTGCCCTCTACGACCCGGAGTATGTCACGCCCGGGACGCAGCTCGAGGATGAGCGCCTGGTGCACTGGCGCCAGTGTACCAGGGTCGAAGCGTATGAGGCAGACGTCACGTATGGGATCAGCAGCGAATTCGGCTTCGATTACCTACGGGATAACCTGGTGTCAAGCCCGGCCGACCTCGTGCAGCGCGCGCTCAATTACGCCATCATCGACGAGGTGGATAATATCCTCATCGACGAGGCTCGCACCCCCCTGATCATCTCTGGCCCGGCCTCCGAATCGAGCCAGGAGTATCAGCGTTTCGCCCAGGTCGCGCGCGGCCTGAAGCGCAACACCGCCGACGAGGCGGAGGAGCCAAATGGCGACTTCGATCTGGACGAGAAGAGCCGAAGCATTTCGCTCACTGAGCGGGGGATCGCCAAGATCGAGAGCCGCGTGCCGGAGATTGACGCTGACGCCGGCGACAGCCTCTACGACCCGCGCTTCTACCACCTGACCTACTACGTGGACAACGCGTTGAAGGCCGAATACTTGTTCAAACGGGACGTGCATTACGTCGTTCAGAACGGCGAGGTGATCATCGTCGACGACTTCACCGGCCGCCTGATGCCGGGTCGCCGCTACTCGGACGGCTTGCACGAGGCGATAGAGGCCAAGGAAGGAGTTCAGGTCCGGCGCGAGAACGTCACGGTCGCGACGATCACGCTGCAGAATTACTTCCGGTTGTATGGCAAGCTTGCCGGCATGACAGGCACCGCCTTGACGGACGCCGAGGAGTTCAAGGAGATCTATGACCTCGACGTCACCGCGCTGCCCACCAACGTCCAGTACATCGTGGACACCGGCTCCATGGGTCTCGCCGAGCGCCGGCGGCGTCTGGAAAGCGCGGAGGAAGTGTATTACGTGCGGTCGGATGGCCCGGATGCGCCCGTCTTCTACAAACGGACTGACTTTGCCGACCAGGTCTATGGCACGGAATCAGGCAAGGACCGGGCGATCATCGCGGAAATCGAGCGCGTCCACGCCACCGGCCGGCCGATTCTGGTGGGCACTACATCAGTCGAACACTCCGAGGAAATCGATCGTCATCTCGACCGCGCGGGCATCGCCCACAAGATCCTGAACGCCAAACGGCATCAGAGCGAAGCGCTCGTCGTAGCCCAGGCCGGCCGGCGCGGCGCGGTGACGATCTCAACGAACATGGCGGGCCGCGGTACCGACATCCTGCTCGGGGGCAATCCCGAAGGTCTCGCGGCCGAGACCCTTGAAGAAGAGCTCTTCAGCCGCTCCGACGTCACACAGCTGGCGCTGAAGTGGCTGGTCGATGGCGAAGTGGAGGCGCGCCAGTACGCGGATCGCCACTCGCGACTGATGCCGGCCATGCTTGACGAACTCCTGGCCGCCCAGAAACGGTTTGAGGCGGCGGCGGCGGAGATCGAAGAGGTTCAGCTCGCCGGCTTCCTGGCGCGGCGCCTGCGCGAGGAGTATGGCGTCGACTACAACGAGGCTGTCAACGTGCTTCGCCTGGTGCGCACCGGTCAACTGCGCCGGGCGCGGCAGGAGCTTGACGATCAGGGCAAAGACGTCGCCATGGCCGAAGAAGCGGTCCGTCTGACTGGCCTTCACAGCCGGTATCAGGCCGCGCGCGAGAACCCACAGCAATTGGCCCAGTTTCTGGCGGAGATCGTGTTCGATCATCACTACAACGGTCGAGCCGCGCTGATACGCGCCGTACTGGCCGGCGAAATGGAACGCGCCCGCGAGATTGTCGCCGACGTCCCGGGCCTCGAGCCAGAGCACATCGAGCAGGTCCTTGCTGTCAGGAAGCATACCGAGAAGGAGCGGCGGGCTGTCTGGGAACTGGGCGGCCTGCATGTCGTTGGCTCGGAGCGACACGAGTCCCGCCGGATCGACAATCAGCTTCGTGGGCGCGCGGCGCGCCAGGGCGACCCGGGATCGTCCCGTTTCTTCCT
>JBFGLK010000208.1:0-6059 GCA_041576195.1 Promineifilaceae bacterium (SeqCode) | reverse complement strand
GAGGCAGCGAGGCCGTCCACTCCGCCGGCAGGCCGACCGTGGCCAGCGTGTAGACGTCGGGGATAGCGGCCGGATTGGTCAAAGTAACGGTGAACGTCGCCGTGCCCCCGGCGCCGATGGTTTGCGCCGCCGGGGCCAGGGCCACGATGCGCGCGGCGCTGACGTAGCGTGCCGGCAAGAGCAGGCGGTTCTGGCCGCCGGGCAGGTCATAGGTGACGATGGTGGACGCGGCCACCAGGCGCGTCTCGCCGGGCGCCAGGTCCTGGATCTGGCTCTGGAAGGTGCGCGTCACCGTCGTGGTCTGGTAGTTCTGGCTGTAGGCCCAGCCGTATGCCGGGTCCGCCGCCAATCCTGGCGGGACGTTGAAGGTATCGCTGAGCACGGTGACGCCGGTGATGCCCACCGTGTGGGTGATGGCCACGGCATAGACCGGGAGCGGGCTGATCAGGCTGGTCTGGGTGCGATAGGTGTTGTGGATGGCCCAGCTTTCGGGCTCGACGAACGGCACGCTGAGATCGTCGTTGACATTGGTGATGTGGTAGGTGTGCTGGTTCCACAGCGGCCGGGCCGGGCCCCAGACCCCATCCATGCCGATCACGCGGATCCCCCGCAAGGAAGTGGCGACGATCTCGGCCGCGCCGTCGCCGTCCACGTCCGCAATGATCGGGTAGTCGGTGCCCGTCAGCGAGTAGACCAGGGGCTCATTGAACAACACGGTGCCGTCGGCGCCGTTGTAGAGGGTGAAGCCCTGCTGCCTGCCGTTCCAGGCCACCTCCCAGATGCCGTCGCCATTGACGTCGACGACCGAGGCGACGTTGGCCGACGTGTCGTCGTAGGCCGGGGCGCTCCAGAGCAGACTGCCGTCGGCGTTGAGGGCGTAGAGCCGGCCGACGCCGTTCGGGTCACCCTCCCAGCGCATCGAAACGACGATCTCGATCTCGCCGTCACCGTCCAGATCGGCGGCGGAGACGCCGCCGGGATTGCCTGGGTCGAGCGCGATGGACCAGACGATGCTGCCGTCGGCGTCGAGGACGGTCAGGCGGCCGTTGCTGGAGACGATGATCTCCGGGCCCGGGTCGCCACCCGACTGCTGGCCGTCCACGTCGGCCACCGCCGGCGAGCCGAACATACCGGCCAGCGTCGAGGACATCGTCCGCTGCCAGAGAATCGACGGGCTGCCGCCGTTGAATTCGTAGAGCGTGACGACGTCGTTCCAGGCGGTGGCAAAGATCTCGGGCACGCCGTCGCCGGTGATATCGGCCAGGACCGGGGGCAGCACGGGGTTCGCGAAGGCGGCCTCCCAGGTGAGCGCGCCGTCGTGCTCGAACAGGTAGAGGCGATCGCCGACGTTGACCACGATCTCGGGCTCGGCGTCCAGGTCCAGGTTGGCGAAGGCCGGCGAGGACATCACCTCGAAGGCGGGCACGGTGTCGGTCACCCAGTAGGTCGTGCCATCGGCGTGCAAAGCGTACAGCTCGTCGCCGACGTTGACCACGATCTCGGCGCCCGGTTGGCCGTCTAATTCGGCGATGCCGGGTGAGCCCACCCAGGTGCGGTAGATGCCGCCGCCGAAGGGGATGCTCCAGAGGATGGGATCGTCATCGCCCGTGTCGGCCCCGTCACCGCGATAGAGGAACAGGGTGCCGGCATTGATCAGGTCGTCGGCGCTGACCACGATCTCGACCTGGCCGTCGCCGGTGACGTCGCCGACGGCGAAGCTGGCGGCCATGCCGACGGTGCCAAAGAAGGGCGCGCCGTTGCCGGCACCCTCGTCATCGGACCACTCGACCAGGGGCACCCACGGGACGTTGGTGGCCGGGGTCACGAAGCCGTCCACGCGCATGCTGCGGACGTCAAGCACCTGCATGACGTGCGGGCCGGGCCCCAGATCGCTGTAGTGGAAGGCCAGCGTCGAGTCGGTGAAGTCGTAGTCCAGGCTCATCGTCTCCTTGAACTGGCCGTCGATGTAGACGCTGGCGCCGATGTTGCTGTCGTTGTCGCTGAACGCGTAGAAGGTGACGCTGTCGCCCAGAAAAGTAAACCAGACGGCCTCGCCCTGAGCCAGACCGGCGACCATCGCCCGCCCGCCGATGGCGCTCGGGTCGAACCTGCCGCTCAGCGCGCCGGTGAAGTGGACGCGCCCTTCGCTCGCCAGGTCGGCCAGCCAGGCGTCTGTCAGCGCGTCGGCCACCGGCGCGCCGTCATAAACGTCGATGTGGTCCAGGTGCACCTCGCCGCTGACGACTGCCACGGAGATGGTGTGCGTACCGGTGATGAGACCGGTGACGGGCACGTCGACGATGCGGTTCTCCGGATCGCCCAGGTCGATGACGGCGTAGCTCTGGCCGTCGACGAAGATCTCGGCGACTCCCTGGTTGCTCTGCTGCTCCAGGCCCACGCTGGCCCAGGCGCCGGCAAAGGTGAGGCTGGCCACGCTGGCCGCCGTGCTGGTCCGCGCCGCCAGGCGGTTGCCGAAGTTGGTGGCTTCGGCCCGGAGCCAGTTACCGGCGCGTTGCGCCCACGGCCAGCCGTCGTAGCGCATGGCCGGGTGGTCAACGTCGTAGCGGACCAGGCCGGTGAAGGCCGGATCCGTGAAGAACGGGCCGGCGGCCGGGGTGGTGAAGGTGTCGATGGCCACGCGGTCACGATCGGTCTGGACCTCGAGCAGGTGCGTCCCGGGGCCGAAGCCACCAAAGGCGTAGGTGCGGGTAACGATGGTCGGCGACCAGAGGTTGATCGTGGCCACATAGGCCCCGTCCACGGTCACGCGGGCATAAGGATCTCCCTGGTGACCGCCGATGACGCCAAGCTCGATCGAGTCGCCGTTGAAGGGCAACCACATGGCGCTGTCGGTGTTGCTGTTGGTCTGCCAGTAAGTGCCGCCGCTGGCCACGGGATCTGACAGCTCGGTCCAGCCATAACTGCGGACGTGGCGCTCCTCGACTTCGAAAGTGCCGTCGCTTAGCGGGGTCCCGTCCCAGACGTCGAAGTAGTCGATCTGGACCCGCTGGTTGAGACTGTTGGGATGGCCGGTGCCGGCAACCGTCAGCGTGATCGTGTGCGGCCCGGGCGCCAGACCAGCATATACGGCGGTGACCAGAGACTCACCACGGCGGTACGTGTCCACCGTGCCTGGCGACACCCCGTCGATGTTGACGGCTACATCCCCCGCGTCGCGCGTGCCCCAGAAGCCGACGGCGACCTGCGTGCCGGTGAAGACCAGGCTCACAGTGTCGCCGGGCGTGCCCGACCAGGCGTACCAGTCATTGGCCAGGATGCGTGGCACGCTGTCAAGGGAGAAGGTCCAGGTGCGGGGCGCCCCGCGCGGGTCGGCCCCGTTGTAACGCACGGCGGGATCGTTTTCCTCGATGCGGCAATAGCTGCCACACGCCGGCGGATCCGCCGGCGTCGTGGCCGGCGCGATGAACCGATCGATCCACGCTTCCTGGCGATAGCCGCTCACTTGCAGGACGTGTAGCCCGGGACCCAGGCCGTCGAAGGAAACCGTGTCGCTGACGATGGTCGGGTTGTCGCCGTCGACGTGCCGCTGGAAGACGCCGTCGATGAAGACGTCGAACTCCACGTTGCCGCCGTTGTTGCGCAGGTATTCGATCGAAACCGAGTCGCCTTCGAACGGGAACCAGGCGGATGGGCGGTTCACGAAGAGCGTCGGTTCGAGGTAGCGCCCCCCGCTGGCCAGGGCGTTGGTGGACAACGACCAATAGCCGCTGAGCAGGCGCGGGTTGCTTTCCGCCTCGACGGCCCCGGGGGTCAGCGGCGTGCCGTCCCACACGTCGATGTAGTCGACGGCGATCTCGTTGTCGTTGGCGAACGGGTTTTGGTTGCCTGTGACGGTCACGGTGATGGTATGGCTGCCAGGGCCCACGGCAAACGAGCGGCTGAAGCGACCGGGATCACGCGTGTACAGATCGACGTCGCCTTGATCGACGCCGTCGATCACGATCTGGGCGATGCCGCCGCCGATATCACTCACAAAGCCGATCGAAATCCACTCGCCGTCAAAGTCGTAGGCGAATGTGTCGCCGGCCGTCTCCGACTGCACGTAGCTGGCCCGGCTGGCCTCGGCCCCCCCGCCCACGGCCACGTGACTCCAGGAGCTGGCCGTCTCATCGAAAGGCAGACCGTTGAAGCGAATCTCGGGCTCGAACGACTCCGTACGCCGGTAGGCAGCGGTCGGGTTTGGCGGCGTCTCGAGGCCCAGGGCCGGGATGTCGAAGAAGTCGACGGCCGGGTAGCCGATCCAGCTACGCACCTCCAGCACGTGCAGGCCGGGGCCCAGGTTCGTCAGGTTGATCGTGTCCGTCATCTTGTCAAAAGCAGCGATGTCGTAGTAGCCCTTTTGCTCGCCGTCGACGCGCACGTCCACGAAGTTGGTGTTGGTCGAGCGGAAGACGCCCAACGAGATCGAGTCGCCGGTGAAGGGGTACCAGAGCGAGCTGTTGTTGTTGATCGTGTGGCGCAGGTAGCTGCCGCCGCTGGCCAACGGGTCGAAGACGGTGCCCCACTGGCTGCTCAGCAGCACGCCCGGATCGTCCTGTTCAAAGTGGCCGCCGGGCGACAGCGTGCCGTCCCAGACGTCAACGTAGTCCAGGTAGACCCAGTCATTGCCGGACAGGGGGTTACGCTGGTCCAGACCGGTGACGCTGATGACGTGCGTGCCGGGCGCCACGTCGAAGCGGTAGCTGGCGATGTCCTGCGGCCGGCGATAGAGGTCGACGGTCGTCTGCAGCACGCCGTCCAGGTAGATGTCCGCCAGGCCGCTCTGGTTGTCGGCCATGAAGCCGACGATGACCGTCTGGCCGGTGAAAGTGTAGGTCGCGGTGCTGCCCAGGGTGTTGGAGCGATGCACGTTGCTGCCGCTGGCCGGGATGCCCGTGATGGGCAGCCAGTTGCCCGCATAGCTGATGGCCGGGTCGCCATTCTCGGTGCGGGTGTAACCGAGGGCGGTGAGGTAGGTGGTGGGTTGGCTCGTTGGTTCGTCGGTTAGTTGATCCGTTGGCCGGTTGACCGGTTGGTCAGGTCGACTACGCGACTCCCCGTCAACACGACCCTCCGACTCTTCGACCACATGACTTCCCGACTCTGGCACCCGCAGCCCGGTCGCCGGCCAGCCCAGGGGGCGCAGCGCGGGCGGGATGATCGTCTCGGCCAGGATCGCGGTCGTGATGATCGTGGTGACCGTGACCGTGCCGGGCGGGACGAGCGCGGGCGCCACGGCGTGATCCGCGCCGAGGAGCTGGCCGACACCCAGATAGCCGGTGCCGCGGCCGTCTGGGACCAGAGCCGGCGGCGCGCAGAGGTCGCCGGTGCACAGGAGGTCGACCGTGATCGTGTAGACGCCTTCGGTCCAGCCGGATGTGTCCAGGGTCGTCAGGTCGTAGGCGCGCGGGTTGCCGGCCAGCAGGCTGAGCGGCACGTCGACTGCCGCCTTGAGGTCGCCGCCGGGATCCGTGACGGTCAACCGGGCCGTGGCGTCCAGCGGCATGTTGGCCACGTTGGCCACCGTCACGGCCAGGTCGGTGCTGCTCGTGCCGACGTCGACGAAGGCCGGATCGGCGGTGACCGCGGTCACCTGGACAAAGCGGTCGACCACGTTGATGCCGGCATGGGCCACGGCGCGGACGTCGCCGATCACGCCGGTGCCGGTGGCCACCACGGTCGCCTGCAGCGGATAGATGCCCGGGGCCTCCGCGCTCACGCCATAGCCGATCGTGGTCGACGCCCCGGGCGCCAGGCTGATCGTCGCCAGGCTGTCACCGGCCGGGAGCGCCATCGTGATGTCATAGGTGGTGGTGAGGGTGCCCTCGTTCGTCACCGTGAGCGTATACGGAGCCGAGGCGCCGGTGAGCGCGGCCGTCAGCGCTGGCGTCAGGCGAGCCGCTGGGCCGTGCTCGCCCCATTCGCAGGCCGCGGCGTTGGTCGTGGCCAGGGCCGTGCCAAGGCCGGCCACAGCGATGGCGATCGCCGTGTCGTCTGCAGCGGACGCGAGGCTGTCCCGCGCCACCTCTACCGGACCGGCGTCGATCGCCGGGATGCCG
>JBFGLK010000207.1:0-6072 GCA_041576195.1 Promineifilaceae bacterium (SeqCode) | reverse complement strand
GCAAGGCCGACAGGCGGCGCCGCTGTTCATCCGCCGGCCGGGCAACCCGGCGGCAGGGCGGCGTCCGGCGGCCGCCCACGCAGGACGTTTACCTCGCGGGCAAACTGGCAGACTGCTTCGTCCGGGGTCAGCACACCGGCCAGGACGTTGGCGTAGATGGCGTCACCCACCGCAAAGAAATCGGGCCATGGCAGGTCGCCGGGCACGACCACGGCGCCCTGGCGCGCGGCCACGAAGCTGGCCAGCTGGGGAAAGACCCGATTGTCCACCTGGATGCGCCGATTGGCCGGCACCAGGCCCGCCTCGCGCATCAGGATAATGCTCTGTTCGGCATTGGTCAGGAACTGGGCCAGGGCCAGGGCCAGAGCCGTCTGGCGCTGCGACGACGCCGCGTTGATCATCGCTGCCTGCGCCTGGATGAGCGGCGCCGCCGGGCCGGCCGGGCCGGCCGGCAGCGGCGCCACGCCCAGCTGCTCTGCCGGCACCGCCTCGCGCAACGTCCCCAGGCGCTCCGGCCCGGCCACCAGGTAGGCCACCCGGCCGGCGATGAACAGGTCGAGCAGCACATCGCCGTCGCGCAGGAGGACGACGCCGGGCGCCTCCTGGGCGGACTTGAGCCAGGCCAGCCAGCCGGCAAAACCGCTGTCGGCCAGCACCGGCTCCCCCGCCAGATCAAAGAGGCCGCCGCCAAACGCCCCGATGCCCCAGTAGGCCTGGTCGAAGGCGGCGCTCATGGCCACCTCCTGGCCCGCCTCGGCCTCCGCCAGCAGCTCTTCCAGAGTGTCTGGTGGCGAGGTCACCTGATCGCGATGGTAGTAGAGGGCCGGCGGCGCCACGCTCAGCGGCAGGCCGTAGATCGTCTCGCCCGCCCGCGCGGCCAGGATGGCCGGGGCCACGTAGTCGTTGGCGCCAAAGTCTGCCCGCGTCAATGAGCGGATCAGACCGGCCTGGGCCAGATCCCCGATCCAGATCGCCGGGGCGATGAGCAGGTCCGGCCCCAGGCCGAGCGACGCCGTGTCCCGATAGCGCTGCAACAGCGCTTCCGGCGGCACGGCCAGGCTGATGATCTCGGCCTCCGGGTTGATCTCTATGAACCGCCCGAGCAGCTCGTCCAGCACGACCGTTTGCGCCTCATCCAGGCTGTGCCAGAGCAAGATCTGGCCGCGCGGCCGTGGGTCGTCCGACGGTGGCGCCTGGCAGGCGACGAGCGCAAGCACGAGTGCGAGGTAGCGTGAGAAGTAGAGGAAGCGGTGGTGGGCGTATCGGGTCATGGGGCCCTGTCCGTGATTATCCAGGCAATTCGGGTGGTCCGCGAGGCGAAGCGCTGCCGCCCGGGCGGCCCCCAGCGCGTTTGCCGGTCGGCAACTGTGGGCGATTCGACCATACGACGGCGCGCTTCAGGCTTTCGCATCACAACAGCAGGGTGCCCTCGTGGCGGAGCAACCACTCTTTGCGCCACAGGCCGCCGCCATAACCAACCAGGCCTCGGTCGCGACCGACGATGCGATGGCAGGGGATGAGGATCGGGAGCGGGTTCTGGCCGTTGGCCCGGCCGACGGCGCGGGCGGAGCGCGGATCGCCGAGGGCGTCGGCGACGTCCTGATAGGCCCGGATCTGGCCAAAGGGCACGCGCCCCACCTCGGCCCAAACCCGCTGCTGAAACGGCGTGCCGGCAGGCGCCAGCGGCACGTCGAACGCCTGTCGCTCGCCTCGGAAGTAGGCCGCCAGCTGGCGGGCCGCCTCCGAGAGAAGAGGATGATCCACCGGCGACGCCGGCAGGCCCTCCTCGACCCAGTCTAAGGCTGTGATGGCCGTCGCCATGCCGCGAACTTGCAGGAGGCCAAGCGGCGATTCAACGATGACGTAGGCCGGTTCGTTCATCCGTCACTCCTACGGGCGCCACCGCCGGCGTTAACGGGCGCACTGCCGGCAGGCGCCAGGCCACCAGCGCCGCCGTGGCCAAATACAGCAGGCCGGTGGCCACAAAGGTGGCCCGCAGCCCGGCCAATACAGCGATGGAAGAGCCCAACATCGGGGCGATGGAACGCGACGCCGCCAGGATCGAGTTGTCCAGGCCGAAGACGCTGCCCTCCTCACCCGGCTCGCTGTAGTGCGCCAGGAGGGCCCCCACCGTGGGCACGATGCCTCCGGCGGCGGCGCCGGTCAGAGCTCGCAGCGCGAGCAGCTGCCAGGCGCTGGTCACCAGGCTCTGTGGCAGGTAAAAAAGGCCCACCAGCAGGGAGCTAACCAACAGCACCCGCCGGTGCCCTACCCGATCGCCCAGCCGGCCCAGGTAGACGGCGGTCGCCGTCGTCGCCCCGGAGGTGATGCCGATGATCAGGCCGGTGAGCGTGTTCAGCCGGGTTGGGCCGCTCACGAGCGTCTGGATGAAGAGGGGGGCGATGGGCACGATCATGACGTTGCCGAGTCCGGCCAGGAAGCGCAGCAGGTACGCCCAGCGCACGCCGACGCTGCTGAGCACGTGGTGCCAGTCCCCGACAAAGCTGCGCGAGGTGCGCCGGTCGCGTCTGCCGGCATCGCTCGCCTCGCGCACGCCGAGGTGGACCAGCACGCCCGCCAGGAACAGCAGCACGGCCGTGAGCACGAACGACCAGCGATAGCCCAGCGAGTCGGCGATCGCCCCGCCGATCAGCGGCCCGACCGCCACGCCCGCCCACTGACCAACCTGCAGCAGACCCATAGCGTAACCCGAGCGCTCGCGCGGGGCCACCGCCGCCACCAGTGCGTTGGCCGCCGAGACGGTGCCCGTGATCAGACCCTGGATGGCACGCAACAGGATCAACTCCTCGGCGGAGCGGGCGAAAGCCATAAAGAAGAGGACCACGGCGCCGCCGAACATCGCCCGCTCGACCATCAGCTTGCGCCCATAGCGGTCGGCGACCGCGCCCCAGAGCGGAGAGGCGATCATCATGGTGATCGCCTGGGCGGAGATGACCAGCCCGGAGAGCAGCTCCACGCCGAGATCCAGGCGGCTGCCCAGCGTTTGCACGTAGAGCGGCAGAAACGGGAAGATGTTGGAGAAGCCGACCGCCGAGACGAACTGGGCGGCGAACATGATGGCGAGCGTGCGCTGCCAGGACACAAGAGGGCGCTTGGCGCGGGGCATGATGGTGGTGCATTCGCTGATTCTGACTGACCGGCGCATTATATGCCATTTGACCGCCGGCGGCGCGATGTCCCAAATCAGTACATATGCCTACAGTCTCGGCACCCGATCGCGGGTAGTCTCTTCTGTGAAGACCCCGCAGGCTTTGCAGACCTGCGGGGTCTATGACACGCCTCCCCGGTTGCCGTCGTAGTGGTCCGACGCTACTCTTGAGGTCAGATGTTCACGTTACTACGAGACTCCCTGGCCTATGCCGGCAGCCACGGGCCTGAACTGGCGCAAGCCCTGGTGGAGCACCTTCTGCTCGTCGGCGTCGCCCTGGGGATCGGCATCGCGGTCTGTGTCCCCCTGGGTGTCTGGACCTCACGCTCGCGGGCGGCCTCGCTGGCCGTGATCAACGGCTTCAGCGCCCTGCGCGTCGTCCCCAGCCTGGCCATCCTCTTCCTGGCTATCCCCTACTTCGGCCTTTCGTTTACCTCGGCGGCCATCGCCCTCATCATCCTGGCCCTGCCGCCCATCCTGATCAACACAGACGCGGCCTATCGCAGCGTGGAGCCGGCCGTCAAGGAAGCAGCGCGTGGCATGGGCATGACGGAGCGGCAGATCCTGTGGCAGGTGGAGACGCCCCTGGCTCTCCCGGTCATCGTTGCCGGGATCCGCACGGCTACCACCGAGGTGATCGCCAGCGCCACGCTGGCCGCCTTCATCGGCAGCGGCGGCCTCGGGCTCTATGTCGTCCGCGGCTTCGCCCTCTATAGCATCCCCATCTTGCTGGTCGGCGCCGTCCCCGTGGCGCTGCTGACCCTATTCGCCGACGTCCTTCTCGGGGGCGTCGAGCGCCTGCTCAGGCCACCGGCCAGAGTCTAGGCGCGCCCACACGGCCGGTACCGGCCGGTGGAGAGAGACAAGGAGACCCCTAATGTTCGACCGTTTTAAGACGCACGTGCTGGCCCTTCTGGTCCTGTTCGGCCTGGCGCTAGGACTGGCCGCCTGCAGCAGCGGCGGCGACGAGGTGACGATTCGCGTCGCCTCGAAGGATTTCACCGAGCAGTTCATCCTGGGCGAGATGTATGCCCTACTCCTGGAGGACGCCGGCTTCCAGGTGGAGCGCAAGCTTAATCTGGGCGGCACGCCCGTCACCCAGCAGGCGCTGCTCGACGAAGAGATCGACCTCTATCCCGAGTACACCGGCACCGGCCTGCTCACCGTGCTCAAGCTGCCGGTCATGAGCGACCCGGCGGCCGTTTATGAGACGGTCAAGCAAGCATATGAGGAGCAGTACAGCCTGACCTGGCTTGAGCCGGCGCCGATGAACAATACGCAGGCTCTGGCTATGACGAAAGCCCGCGCCGCTGAGCTCGGCATCACCACTTTCTCGGACATGGTGGCCAACGCGAGCCAGCTCGTGCTGATCGGCCCACCCGAGTTCGCTGAACGCGAAGACGGCATCCCAGGTCTGAAGCGGGTCTATGGCGACTTCGCCTTCGAGGACTTCCTGGCCGTCGATCCCGGCCTGCGCTACCAGGCGCTGCTCAACGGCGAGGCGGACGTGGTCGTCGCCTTCGGCACCGATGGCGAGTTGGCGGCCTACGATCTGCTGTCATTGATCGACGACAAGGGCCTCTACCCGCCTTACCAGGTGGCCCCGGTCGTGCGCCAGGCGCTGCTCGACGAAGCCCCGGGCGTGACCGACGCCCTTGATCGCGTGTCCCCATTGCTGACCAACGAGACGATGCAGCGGCTCAACAACGAGGTCAGCGGCAACGGCCGCGAGCCGGCCGATGTGGCCCGCGAGTTCCTCGAGCAGAACGGGCTGATCGGCAACGAATAGCGGACCAATGTCGGGGCGCAACAGGTTGTGCCCCGACACCCTCCACGCATGGCCACTATCCGTTTCGCCGGGATCAGCAAGCGGTTCGCCGACGCGAACCGGCCCGCCGTGGACGACGTCAGCTTCGACGTGGCCGACGGCGGCTTTGTCGTGCTGCTGGGCCCCTCGGGCTGCGGCAAGACGACGTTGCTGAAGATGGTCAACCGGCTCTACGAGCCGACTGCCGGCACCATCTACCTCGGCGACGCCGACATCCGTGGGCTGGACCCGACCGCCCTGCGACGGCGCATTGGCTATGTCATCCAGCAGATCGGCCTCTTCCCCCATATGACGGTGGCCCAAAACGTGGGCGTCGTGCCCGACCTGCTGAGTTGGCCGGAGGCGCGCATACGGGCTCGGGTGGACGAGCTGCTCACCCTGGTCGAGCTGCCACCTACCGAGTACCGCGATCGCTATCCGGCGCAAATGTCGGGCGGCCAGCGCCAGCGCGTCGGCGTCGCCCGGGCGATGGCCGCCGACCCCGAGGTCATCCTCATGGACGAGCCCTTCGGGGCCATCGACGCCATCACGCGCGCCGGGCTGCAAGACGAGTTGCTGCGGCTGCAACGCAAGCTGCGCAAGACGATCCTGTTCGTCACCCACGACGTGGAAGAGGCCCTACACCTGGCGGACCGGATCGTGGTGATGCGCGAGGGGCGGGTCGTCCAGTACGATACGCCGTTCCAGATCCTGAGCCGGCCGGCGGACGACTTCGTGGCCCGGCTCGTGGGCGCGGACGACATCGTGCGCCAGCTCGGTCTGGTGCGTGTGGAGTCGGCGATGGAGCCGCTGCCGGCAGACGCCGATCCGGCGACCGTCCCCGCCATCCCGTGCGACGAAAGCCTGCGCCAGGCCCTCTCCGTTATGCTGCGCACCCACGCCACGGCGCTGGCCGTGGTCGACGCGGGCCGCCCGGTCGGCTGGCTGACGATGGACGGCATCCGGCAATCCGCGCGCGAGGATACGCGGCGCGAGGATACGCGGCGCGACGATACGCGGCGCGACGATACGGCAGCAGAGGGCTGAGTGCCGATGGGCTACGTGCTGGCCAACCCGGACGTCGTCCTGCGCCTGG
>JBFGLK010000206.1:0-6077 GCA_041576195.1 Promineifilaceae bacterium (SeqCode) | reverse complement strand
GATCGGCGATGCCCCGGATCTGCCAGGCCCAGTCCATGTACAGCCAGCCGGTCTTCCCGCCCAGGCTGCCAAACGCCCGGAACACCGCCCCCGGCGCTGCCGGCACCAGTCGCTGCCGCCGCTCGATCACCATGCCCTGCTCCGTGGTCAAAACAACCGGCCGGACGTCCCCCTGCGTCGTCACCAGCGCGTCGCTCCAGGCAGTCTCTACCTCGCCCGCCCCTAACCGCGCCAGCGCCGCCAGCACCGCCGTCTCGTAGTCCAGCGGCTCGATCGCCGGGAACAGGCGCCTCGCCTCGTCGGTGCGCACGACGACCTCATTGCGCAACCCCAGGATCAGCGGGCGGGCTATCGCCGCCGGGATCGGCGTCACCAGGTGCACCCAGTACGACGACAGCCGCGGCGTGAGCACCGGCACCTGCACCAGCCACCGCCGCAGCCCGCGCGCCCGGGCATACCCCTTCATCATGTCCCCATAGGTCAATACGTCCGCACCGCCGATCTCGATGACCCGATCGGCGCTGGCCGGCTTGTCCAGGGCGCCGACCAGGTAGTCGAGCACGTTGCGGACGGCGATCGGCTGCACCCGGGTGTACACCCAGCGCGGGCAGATCATGACCGGCAGCCGCTCCGTCAGGTAGCGGATCAACTCGAAGGAGATGGAGCCGGAGCCGACGATGACCGCCGCGCGGAACTCAGTCACCGGCACGCCGGCGGCCCGCAGGGCGTCCCCGGTCTCCTGCCGTGAGCGCAGGTGCGGCGACAGGTCGGCCTGCGGGTCGCCCAGCCCGCCAAGGTAGAGGATGCGCCCGATGCCGGCAGTCCGCGCCGCCCCGCCAAACGTCTCCGCCGCCCGCCGGTCCCGCTCGTGAAAGTCCTCGCCGCCCCCCATGCTGTGTACCAGGTAGTACGCCGCGTCGATGCCGGCCAGCGCCGGCGCCAGGCTCGCCGCGTCCAGCACGTCCCCGCGGACCACCTCCACCTGGCTCGTCCACTCGCGCCCATCCAACCGCGCCGGGTCGCGGACCAGGCAGCGTACCCGGTGCCCGGCGGCCAATAACCGCGGCACCAGCCGGCCGCCGACGTAGCCGGTGGCCCCGGTCACCAGCACGTGCTGTAGTTTGGGGGAGGTAGGGTTCATGGGGTATGTCCTCAGTGGTCGGGTAGACGTAGCGTCAAACTGACAGGGCAATGATCGGAGCCGGTCACGTCGGGGTGGATGCCGGCAGCCTCGACCGCCGGCCAGATCCCCGGGCTGACGAAGAAGTAATCCAGGCGCCAGCCCACGTTGCGCCCCCGGGCGCCGCCCCACTGGGCCCACCAGGTGTAGGCGCCCTCCAGGCCCGGATGCAGGGCGCGAAAGCAATCGACATAGCCCTGCTCGACGACCTCGTCCAGCCAGGCGCGCTCCTCAGGCAGGAAGCCGGTGTGGCGCTCGTTCTGCCGGGGCCGGGCCAGGTCGATGGGTCGATGCGATGTGTTGACGTCGCCGCAGAAGATCACGGGCTTGCCGCCGTCCCGCAACGCGTTGCACGTCTCCAGAAAGGCGGCCTTGAAGGCCATTTTGAACGGCAAACGGCTGTGGTCGCGCCCGCCGTTGGGGAAGTAGGCCGTCAGCAGCCAGAAGGCGTCGTACTCGGCGACGATCACCCGGCCCTCGGCGTCGAACTCGGGCCGGCCGAGCCCGATCTGCACCGAGAGCGGCCGCTGCCGGCTGAACAGGGCCACTCCGCTGTAGCCGGGCCGCTCGCCGGCTGCCCACCAGGCGTGATACCCTTCGGGCTTCCGGAGCCCCGGCTCGAGCTGGTCAGGGTGGGCCCGCGTCTCCTGCAGGCCCACGACGTCCGGCCGCGTCTCGCGCAGCCAGTCGAGCAACCCCTTGCGCGCCGCCGCCCGCGCGCCGTTGACGTTCCAGCTAAACAGTCTCATCGGTTGGTATTCCCGGACGGTTTGTCTACAATCATTGTCGGGTCGCCCGGGGGGAATGTCAAATCCGGGCGGCGCGCAACTATGCTCAAGGGCACTCCTTTCCACTCACGCGTCCAGGCGCTCTGCGTCAGTCACGACTGGCGGCGCTGGGCCGGCTACATCGTGGCCAGCCGCTATGCACTGGCGGTCGATTGGGAGTACCATGCCATCCGCAACAGCGCCGCCCTTATCGACGTCTCGCCTCTTTACAAGTACCTGATCGAAGGGCCGGGCGCCGAGCGCCTGCTTTGTCGGGTTATGACCCGCGACGTTCGCCGGTTGCGCCCGGGCCGGGCGGCCTACACTGTCTGGTGCGACGACCATGGCAAGGCGCTCGACGACGGTGTGGTGGCCCGTTTGGGGCCGGAGCGCTTCCGCCTGACGGCGGCCGATCCGAACCTGCGCTGGCTCGAGCTCAATGCCCGCGGACTGGACGTGACGATTCGCGACGTCTCCGCCGCACAGGCGGCGCTGGCTGTGCAGGGACCGCTCTCGCGGACCATCCTGGAGCGGGCGGCCGAGCAGGACCTGGGCGACCTCGCCTACTTCGGCCTGGTTGAGGGCGCCATTGCCGGCACGCCCGTGGTCATCTCCCGTACTGGCTACACGGGCGACCTGGGCTACGAGCTGTTCCTGCCCGCAGATGGCGCCCTGGCCGTCTGGGACCACCTCATGGCCGTCGGAGGGCCCTACCAGCTCACCCCGGCGGGCATGCTCGCCCTGGACATGGCCCGCATCGAGGCCGGCCTGATCCTGATCGAGGTCGACTACACCTCCGCCCGGCACGCCCTCATCCCCGAACAGCGCTCCAGCCCCTACGAGTTGGGCCTCGGCTGGACGGTCGACCTGGATCGCCCCGGCTCCTTCGTCGGCCGGCGCGCCCTGGAGGCGGAGATCCGCGACGGCTCCCCCTGGACCATCGCCGGGCTGGAGGTCGACTGGCCGTCGCTGGAAGCGCTCTTCGCCCGCGTGGACCTGCCGCCAGCCGTGCCGCACGTCGCCTGGCGCGGCTCGGCGCCGGTCTACGCCGGCGGGCGCGAGGTCGGCTACGCCACCAGCGGCGTCTTCTCGCCCCTCCTGAAGAAGACGATCGCCCTGGCGACGCTGCGCACCGGCCACGCCGCGCCGGGCACCGAGCTGGCCTTTGAAGTCACCGTGGAGCACATGCGCCGACGGGCGGCGGCCCAGGTTGTGGCTACGCCGTTCTTCGACCCGCCCCGCAAGCGGGCGCGCTTACAAGTGGTTGCGGGAAGCGCCCCGGCATGAGCGGTCCCTACGACGCCATCATCATCGGCGGCGGCCACAATGGCCTGGTCACCGCGGCCTACCTGGCCCGGGCCGGCCGGCGCGTCCTCGTCCTGGAGAAGCGGCCGGTGCTCGGCGGCGCCGCGGTCACCGAGGAAGTCTTCCCCGGATTCCGCTACAGCGTCTTCTCCTATGTAGTCAGCCTGCTGCGGCCGGAGATCGTGCGCGAGCTCGAGCTGGCCGGCCATGGCCTGCACATCCTGCCGCTGGAGAGCACTTTTACTCCACTGGAGAACGGGGACCACCTGGTACGGTGGGGCGATCACGACCAGACGATGTGGGCGCTGCGCCGCCACTCCTTACGCGACGCCGAGGCATACGACGAATACGGCCGCATGATGTCGCTCATGGCCCGGGCGGTCAAGCCGATCCTGAATACGCCGCCGCCGGACATCGCCGGCTTCGATCCGAGCCACTGGCGCGACCTACTCAGTCTGGGCCGCCACTTCCTCGGCCTGGAGCGCGACCAGCTTTACGCCTTCGTCAAGCTCATGACGATGAGCGCCGCGGACTTCCTGGACGAATGGTTTGAGACCGAGGGCCTCAAGGCGACGATGTCCGCCAGCGGCATCATCGGCACGCGTCTCGGGCCACGTTCGCCGGGTACCGCCTACGTCTTGTTGCACCACTACATGGGCGAGATCGACGGCGTCTTCCGCGCCTGGGGCTTCGCCAAGGGGGGCACGGGGGCGATCAGCGAGGCGATCGCCGGCGCCGCCCGCGCCGCCGGCGCCGAGATCCGCACGGAAGCGGGCGTGACCGCCGTCCTCGTCAACGGCGGGACCGCGGTCGGGGTGGCCCTGGAGAGCGGCGAGGAGATCCGGGCGACCCTGGTCGTCTCCAGCCTGGACCCGCGCCGCACGTTCGTGGACCTGGTGCCGGCAACGGCGCTGCCCGCCGACTTCCTGGCCGACATCCACGCCTTCCGCTTCGACGGCTCCTCGGCCAAGGTCAACCTGGCCCTCGACGGCCTGCCCGACTTCACCGCGCTGCCCGGCCCCGGCCCCCACCTGCGCGGGGCCATCTCCATCAGCCCGTCGATCGACTACCTGGAGCGCGCTTACGACGACGCCAAGTACGGCCGCCATTCGCGCCGGCCCTACATGGACATCATCATCCCGTCGCTCCTCGATCCAGCCATGGCGCCGCCGGGCAAGCACGTCATGTCCATCTTCGTCCAATACGCCCCCTATGATTTGCGGGAAGGGGCGTGGGACGACAAGCGCGAGGCGCTCGGCGACGCCGTGGTCAATACGCTGGCGGAGTTCGCCCCCAACATCAAGGACCGCATCCTTCACCGGCAGGTGCTGACGCCGCTGGACATCGAGCGCATGACCGGCCTGAGCGAGGGCAACATCTTCCAGGGCGAGCTCACGCTGCACCAGCTCTTTTTCCTCCGCCCGGCGGCCCGCTGGAGCCGCTATCGCACGCCGATTCGCGGCTACTGGCAGTGCGGCTCGGGCACGCACCCAGGCGGTGGCGTCATGGGCGCGCCGGGACGGCTGGCCGCGCTCGAGATCCTGGGCCATGGCCTGTCCCCGGCGTAGAAGCGCCTCCATGGACCATCCTCTGTCCGTGACCCGATCAAGGCCCGTACATGCGCCGGCTGGCTCACTGCCGGGCGGAGGCACCCTGTGCGCGTAAGGTTCTGGGGGGTCCGCGGTTCGATGCCCATCCCCGGGCCAGAAACCGTGCGCTACGGCGGCAACACGCCGTGCATCGACGTCTTCACCTCGGACCAGCAGGTGATCATCCTGGATGCCGGCACCGGCATCCGCCGCCTCGGCCGCCAGCTGATGGAGGAATACCCCAACCGCGCCGTAGGCACCATCCTGATCAGCCACACCCATTGGGACCACATCCAGGGCTTTCCCTTCTTTACGCCGGCCTTCGTGCGCCAGAACCGCTTTGTGCTCGTCGGCCAGAAGCGCGTCGGCCAGAAGCTGGAGAGCGTCATCCGCGGCCAGGTGGTCGAGCCGTACCTGCCTTTCGGCTACGGCGAGCTCGAGGCCGATCTCATGATCAAAGAGATTAACGACGAGGAGTTCATGGTCATCGGCAACGACACGCTGGTGCAGGCGCGCAAAGTGCCGCACCCGGGCGGTTGCCTTGGCTTCCGCATCGAAAACCGGGGCGTCGTGCTGGCCTATTGCACCGATACAAGCCACCCGGATGAGCGCCTGGACGAGAACGTCCTCCAGCTGGCGCAGGGCGCGGACCTGCTAATCCACGACAGCCAGTTTTCGCTGGAGGAGCGACAGCAGTTCCCGGCCTGGGGGCACAGCAGCTGGCTGGAGTCATGCCAGGTGGCCCTGGAAGCCGGCGTGCGGCACCTGGCGCTCTTCCATCACGATCCGGACGCCAGCGACGACGAGCTGGAGCGGCGGCTGGTGAAAGCGCGCCAGGTCTTCCCGCGGACGTTCCTGGCCCGCGAGGGGATGTCGATCGAGCTGCCGCTCGGCGACGACGAGCGGCCGGCATGAGCGTCGCTCCTCGTTCTGGCCCGCAGGCGACGATGCGGCTCGCCATCCACCCGCTCACGCCGGATCGGCTGCCGGCACTCGGCGATCTCTTTGGCGACCGAGGCCCCGCCAGTCGCTGCTGGTGCATGTATTGGCGCCTCGGCGCCGCCTACCGCGGTCGGCCGCCCGAGGCCAATAGGGCCGACTTCGCCGCCCTGGTCGCGCAGGGCCCGCCGCCCGGGCTGCTGGCCTACGACGGCGCCCTGGCGGTCGGCTGGTGCCAGCTCACCCCCCGCGACGCCCTGCCGTGGCTGGAGCGGGCGTGGCGGCTGGCGCGCGTCG
>JBFGLK010000205.1:0-6106 GCA_041576195.1 Promineifilaceae bacterium (SeqCode) | reverse complement strand
TGCGTTGCGGGCCACGCTCTACTCACTGGATAGCCATCCCATTGGGGGCATCCTCAGCAATGTGACCGCCCTCTACCTGCTTGATCCAGGCGGGAGCACGCGACAGCTGTCCGGCAGTGCCATCGCCGGCGGGGCCGATTGGGATTGGTTGGTGGGCAAGATGTCGTTAGGCCAGGGCCCAATTACGGGCGTCCGCCTGGGGACGAACGGCTACCGTTTCTACACGGCCGGGTGGGTAACGAGCGAGTCGACCGGGGGCGTGCCCTGCATTCTTATCGTGGCGACGCCGCTGGAAGCTGTTCTCCAGGAACTGGCGGTCAATACGCTTGCCGGCATCACCATCTATGACCCGGTGGGCCAGCCCGTGATGACCACCGTCGGCCGCGGCGATCTGGACATGCTTCGCTTGAGCGACCCGCAGCTGCACGAGTTGGCGCTCGAGACCGCCGCCGTAACGCGCCGTTTGACGCTGGATGGGAAAAGCTACCAGCAAACCCTTGGGCGTGTGCCCACGGCCGCGCCATGGGCCGGACTGCCCTATCTCGGTGTGAGCATGGTGGAGGAGCCTATCAGCCAGGACGTCACCCGAGCGCGTCTCCTGATCCTGGCGATTCTGGCGATGACGATTGCCGGCACGATGGTCATCGCCCGAACGTCAACCAGCAACATCGAGCGGCCGATCCGGGACCTGATGGACGCTTCGCATCAGGTGGCCGCCGGCAACCTCGAGATTCAGGTGGAGATCCACTCCGACGACGAGCTGGGCGAACTGGCCCATAGCTTCAATGCGATGGTTCGGCAGCTGCGCCAGCGGCGCTCGCTGGAGAATCTGCTCGGGCGCTATGTGGGCGACAACGTGGCCCAGCGGTTGCTCGACGGCGACATGGACCTTAGCGGCCGACGAGTGTGGGCCACGTCGCTGTTCGCCGACATCCGTGACTTCAGCGCATTTACCCAGAAGGTCGACCTGTCCGAGCTGCTGGACGAGCTCAACGAATATTACGAGACGATGCAGCGCGTGATCGACGCGCACGGGGGCGTCGTCAACAAGTTCGGCGGCGACTCTATCCTGGCGATCTTTGGTGCGCCGGTGCCGGCCGCCGATCACGCCGACCGCGCCATCCAGGCGGCCGTGGAAATGATGGACGAGCTCTCGAAACTCAACAGCCACCGGCTAATGCGCGGCGTGGCCCCGATCCGCATCGGGATCGGCGTCAACACCGGCGAGATGATCGAAGGCAACCTGGGTAGCGAAAAGCGGCGTGAATACACCGTCCTCGGCGACAGCGTTAATCTGGCCAAGCGCTTGAGCGACCTCAACAAGGAAACCCCGTTCGACACGGTCTTCGTCGGCGAGGCCACGCTTAAGGCTCTGGAGGGGGCCCGGCGCTGGCAGATCGACGACCTGGGCTTCGTCATGGTAAAGGGGCAGGTGGAGCCCATCCGCATCTTCTCTGTTATGCATCGCACCGACCTGTCCTGAGCACCGCGACCAGCTCTCTGGCTCGAAAGAACCGTCGCCGCGCAAGCCAGTGAGGCTGCCGACTGGTGGCGCTCGCAGGCTGTCGCCTGGCGCGGTATGGCCATTGCCGGGACCCTACCCCGTGCTATAATCAACGGTGGCATGTATCGGTTGGCCCTCCAGTTTCATCTCCTCCGAGGCGGCACGCTCCTGGCTCGGCGATCGCTCAGCCAACGCCCTGTCCGCCGATCTGTCCAGCGGGAACGCTGGGCCAGCATCCCCACCCATACGACAACTCGCCAACAACACCCATTCCCCGGCAGACGATGATGTTAGCGCGTTGCCTCGAACGGGATCACAGGTGGCGCTTCGCCGCGGCGCGAGATCCCGTCAGTAGGTCGACACGCACGGGACACGACGCATGAGCGATACGT
Source organism: Promineifilaceae bacterium (SeqCode) (assembly GCA_041576195.1). Taxonomy (GTDB): domain Bacteria; phylum Chloroflexota; class Anaerolineae; order Promineifilales; family Promineifilaceae; genus JAGVTM01. Next base: position 4,210 of record JBFGLK010000205.1, on the reverse strand, counting down.
TGTTGAGACCGGAGGCCGGAGCCTCGTCAGCCGGTGCCTCACCGGGGCTGACCGATCGGATCTTCGCCGGTCGGCGCGGGCGCAAGCTTCGTGAGGCGCTACTTGCCTATCTGTTCATCGGGCCGGCGTTCATCATCATCTTTACGTTCGGTCTATTCCCCCTGGCCTTCTCCTTCTATGAGAGCACGTTGCGTGGCCTTAACAAGATCGTCGGCACCTACGACGGGTTGGGGAACTACGTGCGGGCGATCGACAATCTGGCCTACGTGCTGGCATTTTGGGTGGCGGTCGCCTTCCTTCTCGTGGCGGTCCGCCGCGTCCTGGGGGCGCGCCGTCTGGCCATTCAGGCCGGCCACCCTGCCTGGCCCTGGGCATTGCCGGGCATCGTGGCGGGTGCCGGTGTGGCACTCCTGGCCCGGTTTGTTTTCACGCTTCTTCCAGAAATGCTCCGCATTCCGGAGCGCGTGCCCCGGGGACAGGCCCTGACAGGCGAGATGTTCCGCCAGTTTGCCGGGGAGGCGTTCCGGCAACCCGCGGTATTGTCCGCCTTCCTGATCGCGCTGGCCGTGCTCCTTGCCGCCGCCGCGCTGTGGGTCGTCGTCTCCCGCTGGCGCCCTCGGCGCCGGGAAAGCGGGGAGTTCTTTGCCCGCGCCGTCGAGTCCTCGCTCCTCTTGCTGAGCGCCGGGGCCCTCCTCTGGCTCACCCTCACCGAGATCGAGCGCGCCTACGCCGTCGCGCTCGAGGCCGGGGAGACACTGGCCATCTGGTCGCAGCTGGTGACCATCAGTGCCGGCATCGTCCTGCTCTTGCTCTCCTGGCTGCTCTGGCGCACGGCGACCGCGCGTCGGTCGACTGTGGCCACCATGCTGCGCCTCGGCGCGGCCACGATGCTGGCCGTGGGGGCGTGGGTGCTCATCGGCGAGCTGCCTGCCGCCATCGCCGAGGGCAATCGAGACTGGTGGCGCGGCCTGCAGGCGACGGTCTTCTTCGCTGCCGGCACTATTCCGCTTCAGTTCATCATCTCGTTGACCCTGGCGACCATCCTGTTCCAGAACATTCAGGGCAAAACGCTGTTTCGCATGATCTACTTCATGCCCTACATCGCCCCGCTCGTCGGCACCGCCGCGGTCTTTCGCATCATCTTCTCTGGGCGCCGCGACGCGCCGGTCAACTACCTGATGACCCGCCTGGGTCTGGAGCCCCTGGGCTGGCTCAACGAGCCCACGGGAATTGTGCAGTTGCTTGTGGGCTCAGGCATCGATCTGCCGAGCTGGCTCGCCGGCCCGAGCCTCGCCCTGGTGGCGATCATCCTATACAACGTCTGGACCTACGTCGGCTTTGACATCGTCGTCTTCCTGGCCGGCCTGGGCAACATCCCGTCCGAGCTGTATGAAGCCGCGGCGATCGACGGATCGGGTCGCTGGGCGCAGTTCCGGCACATCACCCTACCTCTCCTTTCCCCGACCATCTACTTCCTTATGTTGCTGGCCGTCATCGGCACCTTCAAGGCGTTCAACCGCATCTACGTGATGCGCCTCGGGGCCGCCCTGGGCACGACCGACACGGCCAGCGTCGTCATCTTTGAGGCGTTTAACCGCGATACCCGCTATGGCTATGCCTCGGCGCTGGCCATCCTTCTTTTGATCATCATCGTCGTGCTCACCATCATCAACAACCGGATCGCCGAGGAAAGAGTGTTCTATGGCTGACATCACCGCACTGGCCAAGATCCACCCTAAAGCCCAGCGGGTCGACGTCGGCCAGATCGTCGCCTATGTCCTGCTCGTCGTCGGGGCGGCGCTCGCGCTGCTGCCATTTCTCTATACGGTGAGCGTCTCCCTGATGAACCTGACGGAGGCCACCGGGGGCGCCTTTGTGCCGCGCACACCCCAATGGGGCAACTTCGCCGAGGCCTGGAACGACGCGAACTTCTCGCTGTATTTCTGGAACACTGTCAAGGTGACGCTGATCACGCTGGCCGGCCAGGTTGTCTTCTGCACTCTGGCGGCCTACGCCTTCGCGCAGCTCGAGTTCCCCGGCAAGGGCGTCCTCTTTGCCCTGATCCTCTCCACACTCCTGCTCCCTGAAGCGATCACCTGGGTGCCAAACTTCATCACGGTTTCCTGGCTCGGAAAAATCGGCCCGGTGCCCTGGATCAATAACTGGCCGGCGCTGACCGTGCCGTTCATGGCCAGCGCCTTCAGCATCTTCCTGTTACGCCAATTCTTCATGCAGATACCAGGCGAGCTGTGGGACAGCGCCCAGATCGATGGCGCCGGCCACCTGCGCTACCTTATGACTGTGGTGCTGCCGCTTTCGCGCGCCCCACTGGTCACAGTCATACTGTTCGGATTCATCGGTTCATGGAATGCCCTCGCCTGGCCCATCCTGGTCACGACGACGAACGAGTGGCGCGTTATCTCATATGGGCTCCTGGCCTTTCTCGACGAGGCGGGCGCTTTCTTCCATCTGCAGATGGCCGGCGCGGTCATTGCCATCTTGCCAATCGTCCTGGTTTACTTCTTCACACAGCGTCAATTCACGGAGGGCATCGCGACCTCCGGGTTAAAGGGGTAGTCTATGTGCAGCCGGCACAAGGAGGCACGCATATCGGTACCTGAGCCTGGTGCGACTTTTGCTCTGAGCGGCCCGGCCCGGCGATCGCGCCCGCGGCCCCCGCGTCAGCCTTTCCCGAAAACCAGAGGAGAAGATTTCACATGCACGTCAAGAAAGTGATCACCCTGGCCCTGGTGCTTTTGCTGGTCCTGGCCGCCTGCTCCGGCGGCGGTTCGGAGCCCGCCCCGTCGACGGGCGGTGAGCCCGTGGCGCAGGCCACCGAGGCGCCGGCGGTCCCCACAGATGAGCCCATGGCAGAGCCGATGGATGAGGGTCCGTGTGCCCCGGCTAAAGAAGGGTCGCTGGCCGGAGTGGACCCGCGCGGTCAGACCATAACCTGGTGGCACAACCATAGCCGGGAGCGCGAGGAAGCGCTGACGGGCATGGTCGCCGAATTCAACGAATCGAACGAGTGCGGGATCACCGTCATCGCCGAGAACCAGGGCGGCTACGACGACATACGCGACAAGGTGAACGCCAGCATCAATGCGGGCGAGCTGCCGGCAGCGCTGATCGTCGGCTACCAGAACGACCAGGCCTTCTACCAACTCAATCAGGGACTGGCCGATCTCAACCAGTTCGTCAACGACTCGCACTGGGGCCTGAGCGCCGAGGAACAGGCCGACTTCTTCGAGGGCTTCTTCAACCAGAGCGTACACCCCGTATTCGACAATCAGCGGCTGGGATTCCCGCCCAACCGCTCGATCGAGGTGCTCTACTACAACCAGACGTGGCTCGAAGAGCTCGGTTATGACGGCCCGCCGACGTCCCCCGAAGAGTTCCGCGAGATGGCCTGCGCCGCTGCCGACGCCGTTGGCGACGGGACGGGCGGCTACATCCTGCGCTCCGACGCCAGCGGCACCGCCGCCTGGACGTTCGCCTACGGCGGCGACATCCTCACCGAAGACGGCGAACACTACGCCTACGACAACCCGGCCACCGTCGAAGCGATGCGTTTCCTCAAGGGCATGCTCGACGATGGTTGCGCCTATCTCTTCACGGAAGGCTTCCCGAACCCGCAATTCGCTGCGCGCAAGGCGATCTTCACGCAGGGCTCGAGCTCCGGCATGCCGTTCTACGCCATCGACGTAAACACCGTCGCCGAGGAGAGCAGCCGGGCCGCCGACTTCTGGGGTGTGACCGCCATTCCGCACACGACGGCCGAACCGGTCGTCAACGTCTATGGCGGCGACGTCATGATCACGGCGACCACGCCCGAGCAAGAGCTGGCCGCCTGGCTGTTCATCAAGCACTTCACCAGCGCCGAAGTTCAGGCGGAGTGGGATGAGGTCAGCGGCTACTTCCCCACGCGGGCCAGCACCGAACAGTACCTGAGTGACTACATCTCCGGCTCCGACACCGGCGCACAATACCAGCAGGCGCATGATCTGCTGCAGTATGGCGCCTACGAGCCGCAGCTGATCTCCTACCAGGCTGTGCGCGACGCGGCCGAAGAGGCGTTCAACGCCATCATGCAGGGCGCGGATATCGACGAGACGCTGGCTGAGCTGACCAAGACGGCCAACGAGCTCCAGGACGAGCTCATGGCCGAGATTCAGTAAGGAGCGGCACGGCTGTCGGCGCGCCGGCGGCC
>JBFGLK010000204.1:0-6137 GCA_041576195.1 Promineifilaceae bacterium (SeqCode) | reverse complement strand
CAGGCCGTGATCCACCTCATTCGCGACGGCGAAGTGATCGCCGCCTTTTCCCTGGCGGACGTCATTCGCCAGGAGAGCCGGGCGGCGGTGCGCAAGCTGCACGACATGGGCATCGAGGTGGCCATGCTCACCGGCGACAGCCAGGACGTCGCCCGGGCCGTGGCTGAGGAGCTGGACATTGACCGCTACTTCGCCGAGGTGCTGCCGGAAGATAAGGACAAGAAGGTGAGCGAGCTGCAGCGCCAGGGCAAGAAGGTGGCCATGGTCGGCGACGGCGTGAACGACGCCCCGGCCCTGACCCGGGCGGACATCGGCATCGCCATTGGCAGCGGCACGGACGTGGCGGTCGAGTCGGCCGGGCTCATCCTGGTGCAGTCCAACCCGCTGGACGTGGTCAAGATCGTCGAGCTGAGCCGGGCCAGCCAGCGCAAGATGGTGCAGAACATCTGGTGGGCCGCCGGGTACAACATCGTGGCCATCCCGCTGGCTGCCGGCATCCTGGCCCCCATTGGTATCGACCTGCCGCCGGCGGTGGGCGCACTCGTGATGTCGCTCAGCACGATCATCGTGGCCATCAACGCCCAGACGTTGCGGCGCTGGTCGGCGAGCTGAGCGGCGTCGAGGGGACTGCCGGGGAATCTCCCCGGAAGTGCCCCACGCAATACCCCGCTATAATCGGGTCAAACCCACGCAGGAGGAGTTTCCCATGCCCAAGCGTCGCTTCATCATCGACACCGACACCGCGTCGGATGATGCCGTGGCCATCATGATGGCCCTGCAGTGGCCGGACGTCCAGGTGGACGCCGTCACCGTCGTCTTCGGCAACGTCCCCGTCGAGCAGGGGAGCATCAACGCACGTTACACCGTCGAGCTCTGCGGCCACGAGACGCCGGTCTACGTCGGCGCCGCCCGGGCCCTGCTGCGCGAGCCGTCCTTCGCCCACTGGTTCCACGGGCCGGACGGCATGGGCGACATGCAGTATCCCGCGCCGCGGCGCCCGGCGGCGGACGGCCACGCCGTCGACGAGCTGATCCGGCGATTCGGCGCGGAGCCGGGCGAGATCGAGCTTATCACCCTGGGCCCGCTCACCAACGTCGCCCTGGCGCTGCTGCGAGAGCCGCGGCTGGCGGCGTGGGTGAAGGCGTGTTACGTGATGGGCGGCAACGCCAACGTGGTGGGCAACGTCACGCCGGCGGCCGAGTTCAATATCTGGTGCGATCCAGAGGCGGCCAACATCGTCTTCCACTCCGGCATGAAGCTCCTGATGGTCGGCTGGGAACATTGCCGCGGCGCCGCCAACCTGGACGACGCCGAGCGCGACATGGTGGCCGGCTTCGGCACCGCGCTGGCCCGCTTCACCATTGACTGCAACCGCACGGCCACCCGCGCCAACCAGGAGATCTTCGGCGAGCCAGGCCTGCCGTTTCCCGACCCAATCACTGTGGCCATCGCCCTCGACGAGGCGATCTGCACCCGCCGGAGCATGCACTACGTCGAGGTCGTCTGCAACGAGCCCGCTCGCGGCATGACCCTGGTCGACCAGCTGGGCGTGACGAAGAAGGCGCCCAACATCGAGGTCTGCTGGGAGATCGACGTCCCGCGCTGGAAAGAAACGCTGTATCAAGTGGTCAGGTAGTCAGGGAGTCAGGTGGTCAGGGCGACCATCAGGTCGCCCGTAGTCGGCGGCGGCGACTTGACCACCCGACCATCCGACTACCCGGCTAGTCGACTACCCCCAGGAGGCCCCATGACCCCCGACCAACGCCGGCGCCTGCATTTCGACAGCCGGGCGGTCTACTACCCCCCGGACCCCGACTCGAAGTCCATCAACGCGCCCATCTTCATGTCGTCCAGCTTCCAGTATGACGCCGACTCGTACCAGCGCGTCGTCGACGGCGAGCGCAAGGCCGTGAACATCTACGGGCGCTGCGGCAACCCGTCGGAATATCAGTTCGAGGAGCAGATGATTCAGATCGAGGGCGGCGACGCCTGCCTGGCCACGGCTTCGGGCATGGCTGCCATCAGCGTGGCCCTGTTTGGGTTGCTGAAGAGCGGGGACCACATCGTCTGCGACTGGACGACCTACAGCTCCACCCACGAGATGCTGGATCACCGGCTGACGGACTACGACATCGAGACGACGTTCGTGGACACCGCCGACCCCGCTGCCGTCGCCGCGGCCATGCGCGACAACACGAAGGTCCTCTACTTCGAGACGATCACGAACCCGACGATGAAGGTGCCGGCCATCCGCCCGCTGGTCGAGCTGGCCCACAGCCGGGGCATCGTCGTGGTGTGCGACAACACCTTCGCCAGCCCCTACGTCATCCGCCCGCTGGAGTGGGGCGTCGACCTGGTGCTGGAGAGCGCCTCGAAGTTTATCGGCGGGCACAACGACGCCATCGGCGGGGCGATCACGATGCGCTCGGACCTGCTCCCGGCGGACTTCCTGGAGCAGATTCGCTGGAACACCATGGTCAAGTGGGGCGCGCCGCTCTCCCCTTTCAACGCCTGGCTGCTGCTGCGGGGCATCCAGACCCTGCCGGTGCGTGTCGAGCGCCAGTGCCAGACGGCGATGACGCTGGCCCGGCACTTCGAGGGCCACCCCGGCGTGCGCCGCGTCTGGTATCCTGGCTTGGCGTCACATCCACAGCACGCCATCGCCCGGGAGCAGATGCCGAAGTTTGGGGCAATGCTGACCTTTGAAGTAGTGAATGCGGACGCGGCCGTCCGCGTACTGGACCGACTGCGGCTGGCCACGTTCGCTGCCAGCCTGGGGGGCGTGCGCACGACGACGCAGATCCCGGCCACGATGGCCTTCCTGGACATCCCGCCGGCGCAGCGGGCGCGCATGGGGATCAGCGACGGAATGATTCGGGTCTCGGCGGGCCTGGAGGATCCGGACGACCTGATCGCTGATTTCGACCAGGCGTTGGGGTAGACTGCCGGGGAGATTCCCCCAGTCTACCTCACCCCCGCCCACCACAACTGCGTCGTCAGCACCCCCGTGAGCACCCGGCTGTGGTCGGCGTCGCCCGCTTCATGGACCAGCCGCAACCGGCCCACCAGATCCGGCTGAAAGAGGCCTGTCTCGTGCAGGGCCGCCGGGCTGATCGCCTCCTCCGCCCAGGCCGGCAGCGGCGCCAACCGCCACCAGATGGCGTGCGGCGTGGCCAGGCCGCGCTTGGGGCGCCGGGTCACGGCTGCCGGCAGGGCCCCGGCCATCGCCTGGCGCAGCAACCGCTTGTTCTCCTTCGGCGCCAGCTTCAAGGACGGCGCCAGGCGGGCAGCGTGCTCCCATAGCTCGTGGTCCAGGAACGGCGGGCGGGCCTCCACCGAGCTGGCCATACTCATCCGATCCACTTCCAGGTTGATGAAGTCTGGCAGGCGCGTGGCGGCCTCGAGCTGCAGGAACTGGTGCAGTGGGTGCCGGCCGGCCAGCGCCGGGCCCAGGCGCGCCGCCCACTCGCCCGCGATCGGCGGTTGCTCGGCGTCGACCGCCAGCAACATGTGCCGGCCCGGGGGGCTGGTCAGCCGCTGCCAGAGGGCGTAGCGGGCGACGGGGTCGGTCCCGCCCTCGCCCAGCACCCGCCTCCCGGCACGCGACGCTGGCAGCGGCAGCCACGTCAACGGCCCGCGCAAGAGCCGGGGCCAGCGCAACCACGGCCGGATCCGCCGGTCGCCGTCCATCCAGTGATAGCCTCCCAGAAGCTCGTCCGCCCCCTCCCCGGTGAGGACCACCTTGAAGCCGGCCTCGCGACAGGCGCGGTAGAGCATGTAGATCGGGATCGCCGTGGCGGAGCAGAGCGGCGTCTCCAGCCGCTCCACGAGCCGCGGCAACAGATCGAACGCCTCGGGCCCGAAGACGATCTCGTGGTGGGTGCTGCCCAGATGCTCGGCGACCCGCCGGGCAACGGCCGACTCGTCGTAGGTGCGTCCGCCCGCCGACCGGGCAAAGCCGATGGTGAACGTGTGGATCGACCCACCGCTGACGTCGGTGAGCAGGGCCGCCAGCGCGCTCGAGTCGATGCCCCCGCTGAGCAACGAGCCCACCGGGACATCGCTCAGGCGCCAGGCGTCCACCGTCTCGCGCAGCCGGTCGCGAAACGCCTCGACCGCGTCCGCCAGCGGCGGCGTCGCTTCCTCGCCCTCGGGTGGGAAGGCCAGTTGCCAGTAGGGCCGGGTCTCCAGCCGCCCGTCCTCGACGACGAGGAGGTGGGCCGGCGGCAGCTGGACCACGCGCTCAAGCAGGGTCCCCGGCCCCGGGACGTGCCCCAGCTCAAACAGGCGCCATAGCCCCGCCCGGTCCACCCGGCGCGGCAGCGCGGGGAGGGCCGCCAGCACCGGGGCCATCTCCGAGGCGCAGGCGAAAAGCGCGCCGTCGTGGGCATAGTAGAGGGGCTTGATGCCGAAACGGTCCCGGGCGGCCACCAGGCGCCGGCGCCGGCCGTCCCACAGGGCGAAGGCGAACATGCCGCGCAGCCGGGTCACCGCCTGGTCGCCCCACTCCTCATAGGCGTGGACGACGACCTCGGTGTCGCTCGCCGTAGCGAAGCGATGGCCCAGCCCGGCGAGCTCCGCGCGCAGCGCCGGGCTGTTCATGATCTCGCCGTTGTAGGCGATCCAGATCGTGCCGTCCTCGTTGCTCAGGGGCTGGTGGCCGCCCTCCAGGTCGAGGATGCTCAGCCGGCGGGCCGCCAGGCCGACGCCGTCGCCCACGTAGATGCCGGCATCGTCCGGGCCCCGATGGACCATCAGGTCGTTCAGGCGAGCCAGCGCATCGCGGTCGATGTCCGGCGCCAGGAGGGCGACGAGGCCACACATGGGCAGATCAGGCGGGGTCCGGGGCCGGCCAGCGATAGACAGAGGTGAAGCCGCGCCAATGCTCGTCGGCCTCGTGATAGGGCCTGTCGTCCAGCGTCAGCCAGGCGTGGCCGGTCAGATCGCGGCCCTGCTCGCCGGGCTGGAGCTTCGCGCCGAAGTGCACGGTCAGGGGCAGGCCGGCGGCGGCCAGGACGTGATAGCGGGTGAGCGAGCGGCGCAGGCAGAGGCCCAGGGGCGAGCCGCGCTCCAATATCGCTGCCAGATCGGCCAGATCGCGCAGGCGGTCTTCGGCGTGCGGCACGGGGCGCGCCCGTGGCGGCGCGGGGGTGATCTGGCGCATCGCTTCCGGCAGGGGTTCCCGCAGCCGCGCGGGCAGCCCGCGGCAGAAGGCGCGCAGTTCGGCCAGCCGGCGCCGATCCGCCGGCCGGCCCGCCAGCCGCGGCAGCCAGCGCCCCAGCAACCAGAGATTGCGCCAGCGTTCGCGCATCGAATGTCTCCCTACGGATCTACGGGCGCGGTCATCGGGCGCCGCAGGCTACGCCCCTACGGTGCCGCGACCACCAGATGATCGGCCGCCATCTTGTCGGCCAGCTCCAGCAGATCGGCCTGGACGATGGCGGCGTCGACGCCATAGCGCGCGGCGATGGTCTCCGCGTGTTGGGCGACCGTCTGCTCGCCGTCGAGCAGCTCCCAGAATTCAGTGCCCACTTTATTCAGAGAAAAGTAGGTGCCGGTATTCAGGTCGATCAGGATCGCTTCGCCGGCGACGACCTCGAAGGTCGTGTTCTCCGCCCGGGCCAGGATGGTGTTTGCTTGCACGTTGGATCCTCTCTATACTGCGCCCCGCGCGGGGGCTCCGTGCAGCCCCACATGGGGGCTCCGCGCGGCCCCACGCGGCCACGGGACCACCCCGTTCGCCAGGCGCGGACGACCGACACGACGAGGCGATGCCCCATGCGCTGGCAGTTTCACGGCCTGACCATCGAGGGTCGCACTAATGATGCCCGCTTCACGGCGGCCTGGCAAACGTCCTTTGCCTCGCGCCCGGCGTCGAGCGCGCCCGCCGATATCGTCAGCCAGATCGACCTGGCGCCAGACGTGCCGGCACCCCCACCCGGCGCGCCGGACTTTTCCCAGGGCGATCTATTGCGCTACTACGTCGCCGGGGACGAGATCACCGCCCACTTCCCCCGCTTCGGCCAGTTGCGGCTGGAGCTGACCGCTGGCGTCACGCGCGGGGTCTGTACGCCGGCCGTCCTGGACACCTACGGCGCCTTTGAGGACCTGGTGGCCATCAGCCTCTCGCCCCACCT
>JBFGLK010000203.1:0-6139 GCA_041576195.1 Promineifilaceae bacterium (SeqCode) | reverse complement strand
CCACCCGGCCCCGCCGGAACGCACCGAGGTGGAGATGACCGCCACAGGCTCGCTGCTGACCTGGGAGCCGGCGCCGGGCGCCGTGACTTACCACGTCTTTCGGGCCGCGTTTCACGACCGGCGTGGCACGATCGAGCGCAACCGTATGCTGGCCAACATCCTGCGGCTGGTGCGCCGTTTTCTCCAGCGCACGGGCATGTACCTGCCCGTCCTACCCGACCGCGTTTGGATTCCGGAGCACTTCCAGGCAGTGGCCATAGTCTCCGAGCCGCGATATCGCGACGAGGATGCGTCGCTAGACGGACACTACATGTACTACGTTGTGGCCGAGAATGAACAGGGGATCCGCTCCGTCCCCGGCAACGTCGTGACCGCCCCGTCGTTCGCGCCGGCGGTTACCTTCGCGTCTGTATCGTCCATGCTGGGTGGCTCGGCCGGGCGACTGGGACCCCTGGCGGCCGGCGCCCAGGCCCGGTTGACCGATGCTGCTGCCGACGCGCGACTGGCCCGGTGGGCGGATGCCACCGAGAGCCTGCGGGCGCTGGAGGGCAGCCTGGCGGCCGACCGGGAGACCGCGGCGTCACCCTGGGCGGTGGACGACTGCCTGCTGGCACTGCGGCGCCTGGAACGACGCGTGGCGCTCGCGGCGGCTGGTTTGGTGCCGGCAGGCGCCCTCCTGGGTGTGGACTGACGGCGGCGCATGGCCCGCTTCCTGATTGCCGTGTGGCCGATGTATGGCCACGTCTTTCCAAACGTGCCGACCGCCATGGCTCTGCGGGCGCGCGGGCACGACGTCGCCTTTTACACAGGCGGCAAGGCCGTCGACCTCGTCGAGGGCCAGGGTTTTCGCTGTTTTCCGTTCACAGCCGTTGACGGCGCCTACTTCGAGTCTCTGCTCGCCGAAGGCTACTTCGGCGAACGCAGTCGCCTCAAGCGGCGCCGGCGGCAGCTGTTCATCTACCGCCACTGGCTCATCGGCACCCTCGAGGGCCAGATCCAGGACCTCGAGGAGATCGTGACCGCGTGGCACCCGGACGTGCTTATCGTTGACACGACCATGTGGGGACCGATTCTGGTGACGGCCGAGCGACACGACATCCCAGTGGCCATTTACTCATGGACGGTGGGCACCATCCTGCCCGGGCCGCAGGGCCCGCCGCCGGGCCTGGGTCTGCCGCCGCCCCGAGATTGGCGCACGCGCCTGATGGGCACGTTCGTGGAGGGCGCGCTCCATCTCATGACGGCGCCGATCCGGCGCGACGCCAACGCGATCCGCCAGCGCCATGGCCTGCCACCGCTGGACATCACGGTGGCCGAATACACGGGGCGAATGCCCCTGTACATCGCCACGACGGTGCCAGAGCTGGACTATCATCGCGAGGATCTGCCGCCCAGCGTGCGCTACGTCGGGCCGACCGTGTGGAGCGGCCCCGCGCCGGCGAGCGCGCCGGCCTGGATGGAGCGGCTGCCGGACGACCGGCCCATTGTCTACGTATCAGAGGGCACGCTGCGCGAGCAGGAGCCCATCATCCTCAGGGCGGCAGCCAAGGGATTGGCGAACCGGCCCCTGCACGCCGTGCTGACCCTGGGCGGTCGCCGCGACGCGGCCTCCGTGGGCCTGGAGCGCGTGGCGCCGAACATCGAGGTGCGCGACTGGGTGCCAGACACGGCCTTCTTCCCGCGCATCGACGCCATGGTCACCGCCGGCGGCGCCAGCACGGTGCTCGGCGCGCTGAGCGCGGGCGTGCCCCTGGTCGTCGTGCCCACGGAGTGGGACAAGCCGGAGAGCGCCCAGCGCGTCGTCGAGGCGGGCGCCGGCCTCCGACTATCGCCGGATCGCTGCACGCCCACGCGCCTGCGCCAGGCGGTCGAGCGCGTGCTGGGCGAACCATCATTTCGGGCCAACGCCCGCCGGTTGGCAGAGGCGTTCGCCGCGCACGACGGGCCCGAGGAGGCCGCGGACCTGCTGGAGGTTCTGGCGCGGTCGAGGATGCCGGCATGAACGGAAGAGACGTTTCATCGTCGCCGAGGGTTGGAAGGAGGAGTCAATGACACGCAGCGGGTTATACGCGGCGCGCCACGTTTGGTGGCCGCTCTTGGCATTGGTGGCCCTGGCGCTTCTTCAACCGTGGAGGACCAGCTCGGCGGGCGCGGACCCCACGGTCACCGTCACCGTCCTCCGAGAAGAAGGCGGCCGCGTTGACTGGTCGCACACGCGCAACCTGATCGTCTTTGACGCCCGCAACCCGTCTGGCGACTTCCAGGTTTTCACCATGAACCCCAATGGCACCAACCAGACCTGCCTCACCTGCCAGCGCCAGCATCTGCAAGGCAGGCACGTCGGCAACCCGGATTGGTATCCAAACGGGAACTACCTGGTCCTCCAGATGGAGAAGGCCGTACACCAGGGCGAGCGCGAGCACGCCACACCGGGCCTCGGCATCAACAACGACATCTGGATCATGAACGCAGCCGCCACGGCTTTTACGCGCATCACCAACGTGCCCGAAGGGATGGGCGTACTCCATCCCCATTTCTCAAACAACGGCCAGAAGTTGTCGTGGGCGGAGCGTGTCGCCGACACCGAGGTGCCGACCGGCGCGTGGGTGATACGGGTGGCCGACATCGTCCCGAATCGCCGGGGCATGCCGCAAGTGACGACCATCGACACCTATGCGCCTCTAGGCCCGGTGCTCTACGAAACACATGGCTTCACACCCGGCAATACCGGGGTCATCTTCACCGCCCACCGCGTGCCAGACCCGGTGACCGGCGACTGGATGGACATCTATGCGATGAACCTGTCTACCCAGACCGTCGTACCACTGACGCAGTCACCGGGCGAGTGGGATGAGCACGCCCAATACTCGCCGGACGGCCAGCGCGTGCTCTGGATGTCCAGCCTTGGCTGCAGCTGCGCCCCTGGGCAGCCCGACGACCTGCACACGGACTTCTGGATCATGACGTCTTACGGTACCTATAAGACGCGTCTGACTTACTTCAGCCTGCCCGGCCACCCGCACTACACCGAAGGCGAGCGCAGCGTCGCCGCTGACAGCGCTTGGTCGCCCGATGGCCTGCGGGCGGTCGTCTACGTGCAACGCGGCGAGCCGAACCGGCCCTATGACGGCCGTATCGCGCTCCTGACGTTTGGACCTTGAGGCGGCGCGAGCGATGACCGAACGTGGTGGTACGCCCGATGACGCCTTACTCGACCGGCTGCCGGCAGTCGAGTTCGAGCCGGTGTTCATCATGGGGGATCATCGCTCAGGGACCACGCTGCTCTATCAGCTGCTCGACCGGAGCCGCCGCTTCAACACCGTCACCGCCTACCACATCATCTGCTATGACGAGCTTCTGGCCAATCACGAATTCGGGTGCGCGGCCGAAGCCCGCGCCGCGCTGGCTCGCCGCTTCGACGCACTCGGGTTGACCGACCGGCGCATCGATGGCGTGCAGGTGACGCCGGATCTGCCAGAAGAGTATGGCTTCCTGCTCCACGGCTCCGGGGAGCGGCCACGGGTTAGCCCGCGCAACCTGGAGCGGTTCCTGGAGGTTTGCCGCAAGGTCCAGTATGTCTCACAGCCCGGCCGGCCCCTCCTCTTGAAGAACCCGTGGGACTACTTCCGCAACTTCATGTATATCAAAGCCGTGCTGCCGCGCGCCCGCTTCATATTCCTCAGCCGTCATCCGGCCCGGGTGGTCAACTCGCAGCTCAAGGCCACGCGCGCGGTGTTCGCCGAGCGCAACGACTACGTTGCGCTCATCGCCGATTGGTATGGGCCCCTGTGGCAGAGCGAGCTGCGCCGTCGGGCGCTGGCCTTCCTGTTTTCCGAGCACCTGGACCTCGGCCTGCGCCTCACGCGCCAACACGTCGCACGCGGCATCGACTACCTGATGCGGCACCTGCCAGCACTGCCGGCGGGGGATCACATGACGGTCCGCTACGAGGATCTCTGTGACGCGCCGGACGCGACGATCGCCGGTATCCTCGCCTTTCTCGACCTGGAGCCCGAACCGGAAAGCGACTACGCGGCATTCATCGAGGTGCGCCAGGCGGCGCTCCTGCCCGAGGTCGCCGCCTCACAACCGGCCCTGGCCAGGCGATTGGCGGCTTTCTATCGGCAATACGGCTATGTGGAAACGGCGGGCGTCTGATTGGCGATGGCGGGCGCCGCATTAGTGCAGTCTGCTTAGTCCTCGCTGAGGAGTGCCGGCGCCGCGCTCGGCCTGAGTGCACGGTGTCTGATCTTGGCGGATAATGGGAAATCTCTGCTGTTACCAAGGAGCCGGTGGATAACATGAGAAGCGCACAGACCTCACCGCGCGGCGCCGCGGCCAGTTGGCTGACCGGCATCGGCCTGGCTGTCGGCCTTGTCGTCCTCGTGTTGGCGGCGGTGGCGATACCTGACGCCGGCGTACAGGCTGCCGGCACGGCCTCCGTGCCACCGCCCCAGGCCGCGGATTTCGTGGAGGCCGCGCCGCAGGGCTTCGGCAACGCCGATAACGAGTGGGCCTGGAGCATGGCCTGGTGGAATGGCTACCTCTATGTCGGCACCAGCCTGCAGTTCGGTTGCGCCGACCAGCTGGCGCGAGCCCGTAACTCATTCGGGCTGATCTCGTATCCGCCGGCAGATCCAGATGTCTCCTGCCCGGATGATCCCCTGGATATCGACATGCGGGCCGAGATCTGGCGCTGGCACGCCGACAGCGACACCTGGGAGCGCGTTTATCGCTCGCCGCTCACGACGGTCTCGCAATACAAGGCGCTGACCGGCTCAATCCAGGAGCCCGAGCTGGGCATTTACCCGATCACGCCCACGCTGGTCGCCCGCGATCTCGGCTATCGCGGCATGACGGTCTTCCAGGAGCCAGACGGCAGCGAAGCCCTCTACGTCACCACGATCAGTCCCAAGTTCGTCGGCTACGAGATGGGACCGCCGCGCATCTTGCGCTCGACAGACGGACGCCACTTCACCCCGCTGCCGATGGACCCGGGCACCTTCCTCGGCGACTACACTAAGACGAGTATCCGCAATCCCATCACGCACATCGGCAGCGACGGCCTGCGGCGCCTTTACGTGCAAGGGGGCAGCAGCCGCGGGGCCGGCGAGGTCCTGGAAGCGGTCAACCCCGCTGCCGGCAACAGCGCCTTTCGCCTCATCACGCCTTCCTGGATGCAGGTAAGCGCCCTCTCCTCGTTCAACGGGCAGCTCTACCTGGGCATGAACGACTACACCAACGGATTCAGGCTATTCCGCGTGAATCCAGACGGCGGTGGGGTCCCCTACCCCCACACGACACTCATCGAGAACGGCGGCTACCTACCATCGGAGATGAACCCAAACAACGAGCTGCTCAGCATGCGTGTCTTCCAGGATTGGCTCTATCTGGGTGGCAACGGCGTGCGCCTGACCGGTTTTGGCTCGGGCAACCTGCCGGCAGAGCTGTTCCGCATCGATGCGGCCGACCATTGGGACGTCATTGTCGGCGCCCCCCGCGCCGACACGCCAGATGGTCCTAAGACACCACTGAGCGGCTTTGGGCCCGGCTTCGGCAATGACCTCAATGGCCACATGTGGCGGATGAGCGTCTACGAGGGCCAGCTCTACGTGAGCACGCTCGACACGAGCTACGCGCAAAAGGACAGCAGTCCCTCGCCGGCCCTGATCGCCGAAATGGGTTTTGATCTCTGGCGCAGCGCCGACGGCATTGCCTTCACGCCGGTCACGACGGACTCCTTTTCGGCCAATATCGTCGCCCCCGGATTCCCCCGGCCAGACCTGCACCCCGGCGCCTTCGACGTGGGCGGTCGGACGCAAGCGGTCAGCGAGTACGGATTCTTTCTGGGCACCGTCAACCCCTACCAGGGTCTGCGCGTCTGGCAGACCCAGATCCCGCCGGCCTCGATCGTCCTGACGGCGCCGGCCACTGCCGCCGCGAACACGCCTGTCTTCCTCACGGCTGGGGTCAATCCACCGACGGCCACCGTGCCTCTGACCTACACGTGGGAGGCGACCGATCAGGCGGGCCTCGTCGTGCAGACCGGCCTCTTGACCGACACCGTCGCATTCACCTGGACGACGCCGGGCTCGAAGCAGATCACCGTCACAGCCACGAACCAGGCGGGCGCGACGCT
>JBFGLK010000202.1:0-6139 GCA_041576195.1 Promineifilaceae bacterium (SeqCode) | reverse complement strand
TGCTCCGGACATCATCGGTCTCCAGGAGATCCAGGACAACAGCGGCGAGACCGACGACGGCATCGTGGCGGCCGACGTGACCTACGGGACGCTGATTGCCGCCATCGCGGCGGCGGGCGGCCCGGCGTATGACTATCGGGAGATCTCGCCGCTCAACAACCAGGACGGCGGCGCACCCGGCTCGAACATCCGGGTGGGCTTCCTGTTCCAGCCCGGACGGGTCAGCTTCGTCGATCGCCCCGGTGGCGACGCCACGACGCCGACGGTGCCGGTGGTGGGCGGTTCGGGCGTGGAGTTGACCTTCAGCCCCGGCCGCATCGATCCCAACAACATCGCCTTCTTCGACAGCCGCAAGCCGCTGGCGGGTGAGTTCATCTTCAACAGCCACAAGCTGTTCGTGGTGGTCGCGCACTTCAACTCGAAGAGCGGCGACGACCCGCTCTTCGGCGAGACGCAGCCGCCCATTCTCAACTCCGAGGTGCAGCGCCTGCAACAGGCCCAGGCGGTCAACGACTTCGTGGACAGCATCCTGGCCCTGAACGCGGACGCCAACGTCGTCATTGCCGGCGACCTGAACGACTTCCAGTTCTCGCCGCCACTGGCCACGTTGGAGGGGGGTGTGCTCACCAACCTGCACGGCACCCTGCCGCTCGAGGAGCAGTACACGTACATCTTCGACGGCAACTCGCAGGTGTTGGACCACATCCTGCTGAGCCACCGCCTCTTCGCCGACGCCTTCGCCGGCTTCGACGTGGTGCACGCGAACGCCGAGTTCTCCACCGCCTCCCGGCCCACGGATCACGAGCCGGCGGTCGCCGCGCTGAACCTGGCGTGCTCGCCGACCTTGCTGTTGGATCAGGCCATCGCCAGCGTGAACGCGCTGGTGGCTGACGGCGTGCTGAATGCCGGTCAGGGCAACGCCCTGATCGCTAAGCTGAACGCCGCTCGTGCCCGGATAGCGAACGGCCAGATCAAAGCAGCCATGAACGTGCTCAATGCCTTCATCAACCAGGTCAATGCCTTTGAGTTGGCAGGCACTCTGAGTGCGGCTCAAGCCGATGTGCTCCGCGACGCGGCCCAGGCGGTTCTGGACTGCCTGACGGCAAGTGAGCCGCTCGCCGCATGGCCTGGGTCATCGCTGACGGCTCTGTCGCTACTGGGTGCAATTGGCCTGGTCGGGCTGGCGCGCGTTCGTCGTCCCTTGTAGACGGCGGTGGCCGTGCCGGCACGCATCCGCTAACGGCCCTCACCCCGCAGGTCTCCCTGACCTGCGGGGTGCCGCTCCTACCGCCCGCGTGTAATGGTTCCGTAAAGGCCGCCCCGGCGCGGTTGCCGCCGGGCGCGGCTCCATCATAATAGGGGTGGGTGCCCGTGCGCCCCACGGCCAGCTTTCCAAACGATCCGGGGAGGTCCTATGCTCGTCGACGGGCCCACATCCAGCCCAACCAGGAACTACGGCTTCGTCATCGACAACCGCAAGTGCATCGGTTGCCACGCCTGCTCCGTCGCCTGCAAGTCGGAAAACGAGGTGCCGCTCAGCGTCAACCGTACCTGGGTCAAGTACGTCGAGACGGGCACCTACCCTAACACCCGGCGCCACTTCCAGGTCACCCGCTGCAACCACTGCGCCAATCCCCCGTGCGTGCGCATCTGCCCCACCGAGGCGATGTATCAGCGCGCCGACGGCATCGTGGAGTTCGACAGCAGCGTCTGCATTGGCTGCAAGGCGTGCATGCAGGCCTGCCCCTACGACGCCATCTACATCGACCCTAACACGAACACGGCCGCCAAATGCCACTACTGCGCTCACCGCACCGACATCGGCCTGGAGCCGGCCTGCGTCGTCGTCTGCCCGGAGCGGGCCATCATCGCCGGGGACATCAACGATCCCGCGTCGGAGATCGGCCAGCTGCTGGCCCGCGAGCAGGTGACGGTGCGCAAGCCGGAGCAGGGCACGGCCCCGAAGCTGTTTTACATCCATGGCAACGAAGTCTCCCTGCACCCGACGGCCACCGAGCGCGCCCCGGAGAGCTTCATGTGGGCCGACGTCGTGCCGTTGCATGGGGATCCGGGATCGGGGCATGGGGATCGGGGCGCGGCCAATGGGCATCGCCCGCAGGCGACGAAAGGGCGCCGCCCGTGGCGGGCCAGCGCCGCCGAGACGATCCGGGTGCCCCAGGCGCAGGGCCACCACTGGCGCGGCCCGATCGAGCTGGGCGGGCGCCTGGCCGAGCACATGGTGCAGGTGGCCTACAACGCCCAGCACAAGGTGCCCTGGCACTGGCCGGTGCCGGCATACCTGGTCACCAAGGGGATCGGTGCCGGCATCTTCCTGGTCCTGGCCTTCGGCTGGCTCTTCAACCTCTTCCCCCACCACGGCCCCACCGCCCTCGTCGCCGGCTTCACCTCCCTGCTCTTCATCGGCCTGACCACCGCCTTTCTCGTCGTTGACCTGGACCGCCCGGAACGCTTCCTTACCATCCTCATCCGCCCGCAATGGAAGAGCTGGCTGGCCCGCGGCGCCGTGCTGCTCATCGGCTTCACGATCGTCGCCGGCCTCTGGTGGCTCTTCGAACTCGGCTCCTTCCTCTACGACTACACCAGCCCGCCGGTGCTGCTGACGTTCATGCTTCTGGGCCTGCCCTTCGCCGTCGGCGCCGCCGTCTACACCGCCTTCCTTTTCGCCCAGGCCGAAGGGCGCGATCTGTGGCAGAGCCCGCTCCTGCCGTTCCACCTGGTCGTCCAGGCGCTCATGGTCGGCAGCGGCGCTCTGCTCATCGTCGACCTCTTCCTGGCCCCGTCCTTCGCTTTCACCAGCACGGTGACCACGATCTTCGTCGCCGCCCTGGCCGTCGACCTGTTCATCACGCTCGTCGGCGAGTTCAGCATGCCCCACGCCAGCGAGGTGGCCGCCCGCGCCGCGCACGAGATCCGCAGCGGGCGCTACCGCCGCCACTTCTGGCTGGGTAGCATCCTGGTCGGCCACCTGGTGCCCACGGCCCTGGTCCTGGTGGACCGGCCGCTGGCCGCCGCCCTCGCCGCCGTCTGCGCCATCGCCGGCCTCTACTGGTTCGATTACGCTTTTGTCATGGCGCCGCAGGAGGTGCCGAATAGTTAGTTTGGTGGTTTGTTAGTTTGTTGGTTTGTTAGTTTGTTAGTGTCACCAGCCAACCAACCAACCACCCAGCCAACCAACCACCCAGCCAACCAACCAACTAACCAACCAACCACCCAGCCCATGCCCCCAAAACGCTCCCTCACCAACCTCCTCTCCGCGATGCTCCGCCTGGGCGCGGACGAGCCTGAGGCCGGGCCGCCGGTCCAGGGCATCACCAACGTTGCCGGCACGGCCCTGCCCCGCTTTGCCTCCCCGGACAACGTAGAGATGATCTCCGTGCGCCAGCCCGACGGCCGCCTCTCCAGCTACCCGCCACCCGAGCACTGGGACGACTGGACGGAGTGGGACGGCAAGGCGTGGCCCAAGCGGGTGCCCCGCCGCTACATGCTGATCCCCACGGTCTGCTTCAATTGCGAGAGCGCATGCGGCCTGCTGGCCTACGTGGACAAGGAAACGCTGGAGATCAAGAAGTTCGAGGGCAACCCGAAGCACCCGGGCAGCCGCGGGCGCAACTGCGCCAAGGGGCCGGCCACCCACAATCAGATCTACGACCCGGAACGCATCCTCTACCCACTCAAGCGCGTCGGCGCCCGCGGCGAGGGCAAGTGGAAGCGTATCACCTGGGAAGAAGCCCTCACCGAGATCGCCGCGAAGATGCGGGCCAGCCGCCTCGAGCGGCGCGACGGCATCATGTACCACGTCGGCCGGCCCGGCGAGGACGGCTACACCAACCGCTGCATCCAGGCCTGGGGCGTCGACGGCCACAACAGCCACACCAACATTTGCTCCAGCGGCGCCCGCGCCGGCTACATGCTCTGGGGCGGCTTTGACCGGCCCAGCCCGGACCACGCCAACGCCCGGACCATCCTGCTCATCTCCAGCCACCTGGAGACCGGCCACTACTTCAACCCGCACGCCCAGCGCATCATCGAGGGCAAGATGGCCGGGGCCAAGCTCATCACCTTCGACCCGCGCCTGAGCAACACGGCGAGCATGAGCGACGTCTGGCTGCCCACCTGGCCCGGCAGCGAGCCGACGGTGCTCCTGGCCATCGCCAACTACCTGCTGCAGAGCGGCCGCTACGACCGCGCCTACGTGCGCCGCTGGGTCAATTGGGAAGAGACGTTGGCGGCCATCGCCGACGGCCGCCTGGACGTGGGCGACGCGGTCTTGCAGGCCGAGATCGCCGCCGCCGAGCCGACGTACGAGCTCTTCGAACGCGCCTTGCGGACGCTGTACGCCGGGTTCACCTTTGAGCGGGCGGCCGCCGAATCGCAGGTGCCGGCAGAGCGCATTCGCCAGGCCGCCGACGCGGTGGCCGACTGCGACGGCCGGCTGGCCACCCACACCTGGCGCAGCGCCAGCATCGGCAACCTGGGCGGCTGGCAGGTGGCCCGCTGCCTGGCCTTCCTCAACGTCCTCACCGGCAGCCTGGGCACCCGCGGCGGCACCGCCGCCAATAGCTGGAACAAGTTCGTCCCCAGGCCGTTCAAGACGCCCGACGCCTTCAACGCCTGGAACGAGCTGCAACTGCCGCTCGAGTGGCCCCTGGCCCACTACGAAATGAGTTTCCTCCTGCCCCACCTGCTCGAAGAAGAGCGCGGCACCATCGACGTCTACTTCACGCGGGTCTACAACCCGATGTGGATCAATCCCGACGGTTTCATGTGGCTCAAGGCGCTCAAGGACGAGGCGAAGATCCGCTGCCACGTGGCCCTCACCCCGACCTGGAACGAGTCCGCCTGGTTCGCCGACTACGTGCTGCCCATGGGCCACGCCGGCGAGCGCCATGATCTGATGAGCCAGGAGACCCACGCCGGCCAGTGGATCGCCTTCCGCCAGCCGGTGCGCCGCGTCGCCCTGGAGAAGCTGGGCCAGCCGGTCCGCTTCACCTACGAGGCCAACCCTGGCGAGGTCTGGGAAGAGAACGAGTGGTGGATCGAGCTATCGGCCCGCATGGACCCCGGCGGGGAACTGGGCGTCCGCCAATGGTTTGAGAGCCCCTACCGCCCGGGCGAGATCATCACGGTCGACGAATATTACCAGTGGATCTTCGAGAATAGCGTGCCCGGCCTGCCCCAGGCCGCGGCCGCGGAGGGGCTGACGCCGCTTGCCTACATGCGCCGCTACGGCGCCTTCGAGGTGACACGAGACAACTACCAGCCCTACGAGAAGGCGCTTGCCGGCAACGGCCACGAGGTCGACGCCCAGGGCCGGGTCCTGGACGGTGGCCAGGTCGTCGGCGTCATGGTCGGCGGCCAGGCGCGCGCCGGCTTTGGCACCCCGAGCCGCAAGCTCGAGTTCTTCAGCCCGACCATGGTCGAGTGGGGCTGGCCCGAGCGCGAGCACACCATCCCCTGGCCGCTCAAGAGCCACGTCCATCCGGACCACATCGCCCGCGAGCGCGGCGAGATGCTCCTGCTGCCCAACTTCCGCCTGCCCACCCTCATCCACACCCGCAGCGCCAACGCCAAGTGGCTGTATGAGATCAGCCACAAGAACCCGGTCTGGATGCACCCGTCCGACGCCGGGCGCCTGGGCGTGGAGACCGGCGACCTGATCCGCGTGGAGACCGAGATCGGCTACTTCGTCGATCGCGTCTGGGTCACCGAAGGGATCAAACCGGGCGTCATCGCCATGAGCCATCACCTGGGCCGCTGGCGTCTTCAGGAGGACGCCGGCGTCAACCCCGGCATGTCCAACCTGGCACGGCTGGAGGAGGACGGTGCGGGCGGCCACCGGCTGAACATCGTCCACGGCGCCCGCCCCTGGGACACCTTCGACCCGGACACCGCGCGCGTCTGGTGGCAGGACGTGGGCGTGCACCAGAACCTGACCCACGCCGTCCACCCCGACCCGATCAGCGGCGCCCACTGCTGGCTGCAAAAGGCGGTCAACGTGCGTCAGGCCGGGCCGGACGACCGGCACGGCGACGTCTGGGTGGACACGAACCGCTCGATGGCCGTCTACGAAGAGTGGAAGGCCCTGACCCGCCCGGCGCACCAGGTCAGCCCGGACGGC
>JBFGLK010000201.1:0-6147 GCA_041576195.1 Promineifilaceae bacterium (SeqCode) | reverse complement strand
CCGCCCCCGCGACCGCCCCAATCGGACTTGACCACGAGCGGATCACCCAGGCGCTCGGCCTCCGCCTCCAGCGCGGCGAAGTCGTCTGGGCCGTACGAGCCGGCCGAGCGGGGCACCGTCGGGATACCCGCCGCCTCGGCGCGCGCCAGCGTTTCCTGCTTCTGGTGCAGGCGCTCGAGCACCGTCGCCGGCGGGCCGATGAAGGTGATGCCGGCAGCGGCGCAGGCGCGAGCAAAGCTCGCGCGCCCGGCCTGAAAGCCGTAGCCGGGATAGACGGCGTCGGCCTCGTGCGCCCGGGCCAGCGCCAGAATGGCCTCTTGATCCAGGAAGCCGCGAGGGCTGTCCAGGACGGCGCACTCGTCGGCCAGGCGCACGTGCAGCGAGGTCATGTCCGGCGGCTCGTAGAGGGCCACGGTGGTGATGCCAATGTCCCGGCAGGTGCGCACGGCCCGGACGGCGATCTCGCCGCGATTGGCGATGAGGATTTTGGTGAACATGGGCTGGTTGGTTGGTTGGTTCGTTGGTTGGTTGGTTGGCTGGTTGGTTCGTTGGTTAGTGAGCTTGTTGGCAAACTGGCAGCCAACATGCCAACGATCAAACCGACAAACAAACTACCAAACCAACCAACCCAATCACATCGGCGAAATCCCGTGCTTGCGTGGGGTGCGGCGCTCGCGCTTGGAGAGCGTCAGCTCCAGGGCGTTGACCAGGACGCGGCGCGTGTCGCGCGGCTCGATCACCTCGTCGATCAGGCCGCGCGCGGCGGCCACGTAGGGGTTGTTGAAGCGCCGCTCGTAGTCGGCGACCAGCTCCTGGCGCAGCGCCTCGGGGTCGTCGGCGCCGGACATCTGGCGGCGAAACAGGATGTTGACGGCGCCCTCGGCGCCCATGACGGCGATCTCGGCGTTGGGCCAGGCGTAGAGCAGATCGCCCCGCAGGCCTTTGCTGCTCATGACGCAGTAGGCGCCGCCATAGCTCTTGCGCAGGATCACCATGAGCTTGGGCACCGTGGCCTCGCTATAGGCGTAGATCATGCGGGCGCCGTTGCGAATTATGCCGCCATACTCCTGGTCCTTGCCGGGCAGGAAGCCGGGCACGTCCTGCAGGGTGATGATCGGCACGTTGTAGGCGTCGCAAATGCGGATGAAGTGGGCCGCCTTGATCGAGGCGTCGTTGTCGATCACGCCGGCCAGCACCATGGGCTGGTTGGCCACCAGGCCGACGACGTAGCCGTTCAAGCGGGCGAAGCCGACGACGATGTTCTCGGCCCAGAGCTGGTGGACCTCGAAGAAGCGGCCGTCGTCGACCAGGCTGGCGATGACCTGGCGTACGTCGTAGGGCTTGTTCGGCTCGGTGGGCACGATCGTGGCCAGCTCCGGGCAGCGCCGGTCCGGGTCGTCCATGGGGCGCATGTAGGGCGGGTCGTCCTGGTTGTTGCCAGGCAGGAAGGCGAGCAGGCCGCGCACTCGCATGAGGCAGTCGCGGTCGTCCGTGGCCAGGAAGTGACAGACGCCGCTCTCCTGGCTGTGCATGCGGCCGCCGCCCAGTTCCTCGAAGGTCACCTCCTCCTGCATGACCGCCCTGACCACGTCCGGGCCGGTGATGAACATGAAGCTGTTTTCGGTCATGAAGACGAAATCGGTGAGCGCGGGGGAGTAGACGGCGCCGCCGGCGCAGGGGCCCATGATGACTGAGATCTGAGGGATGACGCCCGAGGCCTCACAGTTGGCGTCGAAGATGCGGGCGTAGCCGCCCAGGCTGTCCACGCCTTCCTGTATGCGGGCGCCGCCGGAGTCGTTGATGGCGATAAAGGGGCAGCCATACTGGATGGCCATGCGCATCGCCTTGACGATCTTATTGGCGTGCATTTCGCCGAGCGAGCCGCCCATGACGGACGCATCCTGAGAGGCGACGAAGGCGCGGCGGCCGTTGATCAGGCCGAAGCCGGTGATGACCCCGTCCCCATAGCGGGACGCTTTGCCCCCGAGGTAGTTTTCGTAGCGCGGCAAGACGAGCGAGTCGATCTCGGCGAAGGTGCCGGCATCAAAGAGCAGGTCGATGCGCTCGCGGGCCGTCAGACGCCCCTTCCGATGCTGCGTGGCCACGTCCTTTTCGCTGGCCTGGCCCAGCTCGCGCCGGCGGCGTAGCTCCTGGATGTAGCTGTCCATGTCTTGGGTCATGCAGGGTTGTCTCCTTGACGGGCGGCAGAATAACGCCAGGGGGTCTTGATGGGCGCCATATTGTCCAGAGGCTGGGCTGCCAGCGTCAAGGCGAATCCGGGCGCCAGGGCCCACCACCCGGCCAGCGGCGGGCGGCGGCCGAGGCGCTCCGGGTCGAGGGCGTAGGTGAGCGGCAACCACTGGCCGGGCGCCGGCAGGCTCGGCCCCAGGTCGCAGCTGACGGCGCGCGTGTCCACGGTCAGCCCGAGTTGCAGGGCCTTCAGGGCGGCCTCCTTGGCGCTCCAGATGGCGGTGATCAGGGTGTCCCGCTGCGCGGCCGGGGCGCTGGCGATCAGGGAGATCTCAGGCGCGGTGAAGAAGTCGGCCACGAAGGCGTCATCGCGGGCCTCCACGCGCTCCAGGTCGGCGCCCAAGGGCCAGTTGGCGCGCGGCACGGTGGCGCAGAAGGCCATTGTGCCGGCATGGCTGATGGAGAGCGTCAGGTCGAGCGTCTTGGCCAGCGGCGAGAAGACGGCGGGGGCGCCGTTGTCCCGGTTGTAGATAGTGAAGGCGTCGAACGGCCAGGCACAACCCCGGTCGGCGACCATCATCCGCTGCAGGAGCTGCTTGGCCGTCCAGCGCCCGAGGATCCAGTCCCGGCGTCGCTTGTCCGTCTTCAGGGTGTCGAAGAGGCGCGCCTCGGTCCCGCTCAGCAGGCCGGCCGGCGGCCGGCCCGCGGCGAGGTCGGGATTATGGATGGCGGACTGTAGCAGCCAGTAGATCATGGTTCACGGGCGGTCCGACGACCGGCCTTATTGGTCGGGCACGTCGATCGTCTGATAGCCATGCACGCGCACATAGACATGCCCCGCGTCGTCCACCACCTGGCCGTCAAACGCGTCGCCCCCAGCAACCGCTTCGACGAGCGCCACAAGCCGGCGACCGTCGGCGGCCGTCAGGGGGCGATAGACCGCGACGTGACCCAGGGCGGTGGGGAGCGCCATATTACCACCATTCTCCAGCTTCCACACGCCCGCGGTCTGAAAGATCAGCTCGACCAGGCGCGGGGCCATGAGCCAGGGCGCGCCGGGCGGCTGGCTGTCGGCCGGGAGCGCTGCCGGCAGCAAGCCCACCGCCCGCGTGGCGTCGGGGACGACTCGCTCCAGTACCTGGTAGGCCGGCCCGTGGAAGAAGGTCTGGTAAACCGCCCCGGCGTCGACGCCGTCCGTCGCGCCGGGCAGGCCGGGCGCCTCCGCCGCCGGCGCTTCCGGCGGGGACGGGCTCAGGCGTACGTGGGCGGTGAAGTGCACCTTCTCCTGGGCGGGCAGGCCGGGCCGGGTCGGGGGGCGGCTGGTGCGCAGCAGGGTGTGAGCCAGCAACGCCCCGTCGGCCAGCGGCTCGGTCATCGCCTGGAGCGTCAGCGTGACCGGCTCCATCCGATAGAACTTGCACGGGTTGTGGAACTGCACGGCCTCCACGGCGGCGACGGCATGGTCTGGGGCCAGGACAGTGGCCAGCTCGGCCATCGCCTCGACGCCCATCACGCCGGGCAACAGCGGCGTGCCGTCGATGGCGTGGTCGAAGAGGAACGGCTGCTCGCGCGGGTCGAGTGTCGTCTCCACCTCGAGACCGCCGTAGAGCCGGGCGGCGGTGACGCGCCCGATGAGGGGTTGGGCCCTGCCGGCCAGCGACGCTTGCAGGGCGGCCGGATCGAGGCCGCCGGTCGGGTCCGCCTCTTCCAGCCAGGCTCCGAGCCGGCCGGCGACGACCAACTCGCCCACTGTGCCGGCCTCGAGCTCACGGCGCACCACGGGAATGCCGGCAGCAGGCGGCAACATGTCGATGCCCAGGGCTTCCATGACCTGCGGCACCGAGCCACGAGCAGCCATGCCGATCTCGCCCCAGGCGGTCCAGTCGATGGCCAGGGCCCGGGTCTCCGGCCGCCAGCGGCGGACACTGCTCGTCAGCTTGCAGAGCAGGTCATTGGCGGCGCTGTAGTCGCTCTGGCCGTTGTTGCCAAAGCGGCCGGCCACCGAGCTGAAAGAGACGATCGCTCCGATGGGCAGATCGCCGGCGGCGCGCAGCAGGCTGAACAGGCCGTCCACCTTGACGTCGAAGACGAGGTTGAACTGCTCGGGCGTTTTATCTGGCAGCGTCCGGTCGACCAGCACGCCGCCGGCGTGCAGCAGCGCGTCGAGCCGACCGTGGTGCTCGCGCACTTCGGCCATGACGGCGCCCAGGGCGTCGGGGTCAAGCAGGTCGACGGCGTGGTAGACGGCGGTCCCGCCGGCAGTCTGCACCGCCTCGACGGCCCGCAGGGCGGCCTCGCGCCGCTCGACGGCGGCGATCTGGCGGTTGATGGTCGCCGGGGTGGGGCGCTCTCCGGCCGCGCGGGCGGCGTCGATCAGCTTCTGCTTGAGCGCCTCAGGATCGCGCCGGAACAGGCTGACATCTGGATCGTCAGGCGGCGGCGCGTCCACCAGGTCGAGCAGGTGGAAGGTGCCGCGGCTGGCGGCGGCCAGGTCGGCCACGATGGCGCTGGTGATGCCGCCGGCGGCCCCGGTCACCAGGAAGACGGTGCCCGGGCCAAGGGCCAGGCCGGCCTCGCCGTCCGGGAGCAATTCCTCGCGCAGCGTCACGCCGTAGCGCCGATCCTGATGGTAGCCCACCTCGACGACGCCGGGATCGGCCAGGGTCTCGGCGATGAGGGCGTCGGCCGGCGCGGCGGTCTTGCGGCTGACGGCGAAGTCGACCGCCTTGACGAGGAGGCCGCGGCCCGACTCGCGCAGGTCTTGCTCGACGCGGTAGGCCTTAGCGAAGCCGGTGACGGCACCGCCCAGCGGGGCGGTGGCCGGCTTGGGCCCATAGCCGTACAAGCCGCCCAGGCGCGTGCCGGCGATCAGGAAGCGGCCGGCCCCGGCGACGGCGTCGTAGAGGGCGCGCATGGCGGTGTAGAGGTTCTTGACACGGCGCCGGTTGAGCTCGCGCCATGCCGGCAGGTCGAGGTCGGGTAGGTCGGGTTCGGCGTCCAGTGCCGGCAGCCAGTAGACGCCGTGTACCGGCCCTTCGGCCAGCCAGGCGTCGATCTGGGCGGCCACATCGGCTTCGGCCAGGCTCGGGTCGAGTGACAGCACGGTCACGCCCAGCCGCTCGAGCCGCAACACGAGCGATCGGCCAACGCCGCCCTCGTCGGGGGCGACGACGACGCGGCTGCTCGCATCCAGGACGATCCCGGTCGGCTTGCACACGTCCAGCCCCGGGCGCAGCGTGGGAACAGGGAGGCGACGGGGGATTGTGGATTCCGCCTCCGGTGGGGCGGGCGCGGGGTGTAGGGGCGCAGCCTGCTGCGCCCGTTGCGGCGCCCCGACAGCGGCGTCGGTAACCGAGGGTGTGTCCACCGTTGTTACCCGTTCGCGCACGAAGGCGATGACGTGCTCGAGGGTGGGGTAGTCGCTGATGCGCAAGTCGTCTTCGCGGGGGAGGGCGAAGGTGTCGCGCAGGGCGGCGAAGGTCTCGGCCTGCTTGACGGTGTCGATGCCCAGGTCGGCCTCCAGGTCGAGGTCGAGCTCGAGCATGTCGATGGGGTAGCCGGTCTTGTCGGCGACAATGGCGAGGACCTGATCCTGGATTGTGGATTGCGGATCGCGGAATGCGGGTTGGGGGACGGGGGAATCCGCAGTTGCGGGCGCAGCAGGCTGCGCCGCTACGTCGGCGGGCGAATCCGCAATCGGGCGACCGTCGGTCGCCCCGACCCGTTCGCGCACGAAGGCGATGACGTGCTCGAGGGTGGGGTAGTCGCTGATGCGCAGGTCGTCTTCGCGGGGGAGGGCAAAGGTGTCGCGCAGGGCGGCGAAGGTCTCGGCCTGCTTGACGGTGTCGATGCCCAGGTCGGCCTCCAGGTCGAGGTCGAGCTCGAGCATGTCGACGGGGTAGCCGGTCTTGTCGGCGACAATGGCGAGGACCTGATCCTGGATTGCGGATTGCGGAT
>JBFGLK010000200.1:0-6178 GCA_041576195.1 Promineifilaceae bacterium (SeqCode) | reverse complement strand
CGTCGTGGTCTTGCCGGCACCATTGGCCCCGAGCAAGGCCACGATCTGGCCCTCGGCCACGCCCAGTGAGACGCCGCGCAGAACGAGGATGACGTCGCTGTAGGTCACCTCGATGTTGTTGAGTTGGAGCATCGCGTCGGATCCTCAAAGGCCGGGGCAAGCCGGCGCCCGGGTGACCGGACGCCGGCACGCCGTCTACTGGCCGAGATCGAACGTCTCTGCCGGCACCAGGTCCGGCGTGGCCGCGAAGTCTTGCAGCACGACGAAGGCGTCCGGTCCGCCCTGGATCTGGCGAATCTGGGCGATGTGCGGCGAGCGGCTGCCATCGGTGAAGTCGACGAAGAACAGACCGTCGAGCACCGAGGTCTCCGACATCTTGGTCAGCGCCTCGAAGACCGCCTGGCCGTCCAGGTTGTCGAAGCCGACGGCGTCCACGGCGTCCTCGATGGCCATGATGGCCAGGTCGACGCCGCCGAAGGTGAGCAGGTAGCCGACGGCCTGGAGCTCAATCGGTCGCTCGAACTCCGCGAACACCTGGCTCACGTACTGGATGCCGGGGTTGTCAACGTCGGTCCACCAGAGGTAGGGGAACGGGGAGATCATGCCGGCAGCCAGGGCCGGGTCCGAGAGGAAGGCGTAGGTGGCCACGTCCATCGCCCAGTTGTTGGCGCCGACGAGGAACTGGCCGCGGAGGCCGAGGACGCCGAGGCCGTTGAGGATCGAGGCCGGTCCGAACGCCAGGGTGTTGGTGTAGATGACGTTGGCCCCGGCGGCCTGGGCGTTCAGGATGGCCGTGGTCGTGTCGGCGGTGGGCGTCGGGTCGAACAGCTCCTCGGCCACGATCTCCACGCCGAGTTGCTCGGCATAGGCACGGCTCTCGGGCGTCAGCGCGCCCTGGCCATAGGCGGTAGGCCAGCTGATGTAGGCCAGCTTGATCTCGTCGCCGGCCCCTTCGGGCTTGACGGCGTCCCAGTTGGCCACGATGTAGTCCAGGAAGAGACCAAACTGCTCGGGGTAGATGGGGGCGTAGCCGAACGTATAGCCCGATTCCGGCCCATAGAAGGCGACCGAGCTGAGGCCCGCCGCGAGGTTGGGGATCCGGTCCTCGCGGAAGCGGCTCATCAGCGCCTCGCCGTCGCCCGAGCCATAGGTGAACATGACCAGGATGTCGTCACTCTCACTGGTGTAGCGGTCGTACGCCGCCACGGCCGCGTCGACGCTGCTCTGCGTGTCGGTGAACTCCAGGTCGATGGTGGCGCCGTAGACGCCCCGGCCGGCGTTGGCCGCGGCGACGGCGTCGTTGAAGCCCGTGATCAGGGGCGCCGTCACGCCGGCAAGCGGGCCGGAGAGGTCGCCGAAGTGATAGAAGGTCAACGTGCGCGGGACGAGCACGTGGTCGATGACGTGAATGACGCCGTTGGCCGCCTGAATATCGGCGGCGATGACCATGGCTTCGCCGTTGAGGAACAGGCCATTGTCGCGGGCGTCGATGCTGATGTTGCGGTCGGCCAGCAGGGTCGGCGCGAAGGAAAGAGCGCTGGCGTCGCCGCTGAGGACCGCGCCTTCGACCACGTGATACTGCAGGACGTCGGTCAGCGCGCCGGCGGGATCGGCCAGCAGCGAGTCGACGGTGCCTGCCGGCAGGGCATCGAAGGCGTCGTCGGTCGGGGCGAAGACGGTGAACTCACCGCCGCTGAGGGCGTCGGCCAGACCGGCGGCGCTGATGGCTGCCACCAGGGTCTCGAAACGATCGTCGGCCGCGGCGATCTCCACGATGGACAGCGTGCTCGGGTCGGGCGGCGCCTCAGTCGGGGCGGGCGCCTCCGTGGGGGCGGCCGGCGCTTCGGTTGGGGCGGGCGCCTCGGTTGGGGCGGGCGCCTGGGTGGGCGCGGGGGCGCTCGTGGGCGTCGGCTCGACGGCCGGGCTGCCGCAGGCGATGAGCCCGACGAGCAAGAGCGTAAACACGAGGGACAGTCGCATCCAGCGGACAGTCATCTTCTCTTCTCCTCAAGTGAGTGTTGGTTGCAGGAAATGGAATCGTAGTTGGCCGGAACGGATTCGTTGCAGATCACCTCCTTGACGCCTGGCGTCAGTGAGCGAACGGCCTGAGCCGCCAGGCGGCCTTGATCAAGGTCCAGCGATGGGCCAGGCCGCGCGGCTCGAAGATCAGGAAGAGCACGAGGGCCAGGCCGAAGATGAGCGGTCGTAAGGCGGCCGTGGCCGTGCCCTCGATACCCGGGAACCAGTCGATTAGGATCGGGGTCAGCGTCGTCACCATCTCTTCCACCAGCAAGACAAAGGCCGTGCCAAAGATGGGGCCGAGGCGGGTGCCCAGGCCGCCGACGACGAGCATACCCAGCATGAGGACGGAGTCGGCCAGGTTGACCGTCTCGGAGTTGATGAAGCGCAGGTTGTGGGCCAGGAGCGAACCGGCGATACCGGCATAGACGGCCGCAAGGAAGAAGGCGCGCAGCTTGTAGCGAAACAGGTTGATGCCCAGCAGCTCGGCCGCCAGGTCATTGTCACGCACAGAGACCAGCGCCCGCCCGAAGCGTGTGCGCGACAGGTTTGCCTGGGCCACGGTGGTGATGATCAAGACGGTGAGCGTGATGAAGATGAACTGGCTCGGGGTGCTGAAGCGATAGAGGCACGATCCGGTGGCCGCCTCGAACGTGGTCCCCAGGAAGCAGGTGTTGGCGACGACGGGCAGACGAAAGAAGGGCACGGCCACGTTAATACCCTGGGCGCCGTTGAGGAGGTCGCGATAGGCATTGCGGGCGAACCAGGGGATGATGAACTGGGCGGCCAGCGTGGCCATGACCAGGTAGAAGCCTTTCACGCGGAGTGACGGCAGCCCGAACAAAAGGCCGACGAACCCTGCGATCAGACCCGCTGCCGGCAGGGCCAGGAAAAAGCTCCAGCCAAGCTCAGCCATCAGCAGCGCCGACGCATAGCCGCCCACCGTCATGAACGCCGCCTGGCCGAGCGATATCTGGCCCGTGTAGCCGGTGAGGATGTTCAGCCCCTGGACGGCGATGATGAAGATACCGATCCGGTTGACGAGCGAGACGAGCGTGCCGCTGGCGTAGAGCGGCAGGGTGTAAAGGGCGGCCAGAAAGACCAGCAGCAGGCCGAGCTGCCAGCGCTGACGAACGACGGCCATGTCCTGTTCATAGGAGCGGTCGAAGTCGCCTGCGGGGCGCATGATGGCCATGGCTAGATCCTTTCGATGCGCTTCTGCCCGAAGAGGCCGTCCGGGCGTATGAGCAATACGATCAACAGGATGACGTAGGGCACGATCTCGCGCGAGTTGCGCACGGCCTGGGCGGCCTCCGGGCCAAGGAAGAAGTCGTTGTTGGGCAGGGCGACGAGGCCCTGGAAGAGGCCGATGAGCAGGCCGCCGACGATCGCCCCCGGGATCGACTCGAGCCCGCCGAGGAGGACGGCGGGGAAGGCGGCCAGGACGACGACGGACAGGCTGAGGTCGAGGCCGCTGGCGGTGGCGATCAGGATGCCGCCGACGGTGGCGATCATGCCGGCAATGGCCCAGGAGAGGCCGAACACTCGGTTGATGCGAATGCCGACCGCCTGCGCCGTCTCATGGTCTTCAGCGGTCGCCCGCATGGAAAGCCCCATGCGCGTGTATTGGAAAAAGGCGTAGAGCAACAGGACGCAGGCGATCGCCACGACGAACGACCAGAGCAGGTCCTGGCGCAGCAGCGTCAGGATGCAGCCCGGCTGCAGCTCCCCGCCGAGGGCAAAGCGGCAGGAGGCGTCCGCCGCCGCGTTCTGGCGGAAGGGCCAGGTGATGCGATAGGGCTCGGTCACCCGGAAGATCACCGGGAAGTTACGCTGGGTGGCCCCGAAGGTCAAGATGGTCAGGCCCTGGAGCGCCTGGCTCAGGGCGAGCGTCATCAGGATGATCGACAGGAGTGGCTGCCCGGTCATGGGTCGGAGGGCGAGGCGCTCGATCAGCAGGCCCAGCAGCACCGAGGTCAGCAGAGCCAGGACGATGGCCAGCGCCAGGCGCAGGGCGAACTGCTCGTCGGCGGGAAACACGCGGCCAAGGGCGCTCGGGGAGAAGAACCACCAGGTGGCCATGGCCCCGATGAGCAGCATCTGGCCGTGGGCGAAGTTGAAGATCTCGGAGGACTTGAAGATGAGGACCAGGCCCAGGGCGATGAGCGCGATCGGCCCACCGCTGAGGATTCCGGTGATGGCGAATTGGGGAAGGAGCTGCCAGTTCATGCCAGGGGTCGCCCTCGGGTCAGGGGGTCGCGGCCGGCGCGTCAGGCTGCGGCGAGGCGCAGCCGCGTCGCCACGACGCTCTCGGTGCCGTCCTGGTAGCGGACGGTCGACTGGATATCCACGGCCTCTTTGCCGGCATACATCGCCGCGATGATGTCGCCGTATTTGTCGGACAGCACGCCGCGGCGCAACTTGCGCGAGCGGGTCATCTCGGCCTCGTCGGCGTCGAACTCCTTATGCATGAGCACGAAGCGCCGCACCTGCCCGCCCGGCGGCAGGCTCTCATTGACGTGGCGCACCGACTCGAGAATGAGCTCGTAGACGGCCGGCTTCTGCGCCAGGTCGGTGAACGTCGTGTAGCCGAGCCCGCGGCGCTCGGCCCAGCTACCGACGTTGCCGAAGTCGATGATGATCAGGGCGATGACGTAGTCGCGCTCGGGATCGCCGACGGCCATCACGTCCCGGATGTAGGGGCTGAACTTGAGCCGCCCCTCAATGAACTGCGGGGAGAAGCGCTCGCCGGTCGAAAGGGTGATCATCTCCTTGACGCGATCCAGGTAGATCAGGTGGCCGTCCCCGTCGATATGGCCGGCGTCGCCGGTGCGGAACCAGCGGCTGCCGTCCGGCTCCTCGAGCAGCACCTCGGCCGTCTGCTCCGGGCTCTTGTAGTAGCCGCGAAACACCGTCTGCCCGCCGATCTGGATCTCGCCCTCGTCGGAGATGCGCAGACTCACTCCCTCGACCGGCTGGCCGACGCTGGCGAACTTGATGTCGCCGTCCCGGTGCACGGTGACGCCGCCGGTGACCTCGGTGGAGCCGTAGATCTGTTTCAGGTTGATGCCCAGGGCGTGGAAGAAGCGCACCGCGTCCGGGCTGAGCGCCGCGCCGGCCGTGTAGGCCGCGCGGACGCGAGAGAGGCCCAGCTGGTCGCGTATCGGGCCGAAGACAAGCCAGTCGCCCAGGCGATAGGCAAGCCAGCGAGCCGGGCCGATGCGCTGGCTGGTGAAGCGGCGATCGGCCACCGCATAGCCGACGGGCAGGAAGAGGCGATAGAGGGTGCGGTTGAGCCAGGTGGCCTCGCCGATGCGCACCTGGACCATGCCCACCAGGTTGTCCCACAGCCGCGAATTGTAGAGGATGCCCTCTGGGGCGATCTCGCGCACGTTGGCCTGCACCGTCTCGGGCTCTTCGGGGAAGTTGATGACGATGCCGCTCAACACGTGGGGCGCCACGCCGAGGGCGTGCTCGGCGATCCAGCCGAGAGGCAGCAAGCTGACGTGGTTGTCCGTGTCGAGGCGCGGGTCGACGTCGTGGTACGCCTGGGTGACGTCGAGCAAGTTTTGGTGGGTGATCATGGCCCCTTTCGGGAGGCCGGTCGTGCCCGAGGTGTAGCAAAGGATGCACAGATCGTCGGGGCGGCCGGCTTCGACCTCCTGCGTGAAGCGTCCCGGCTCGCGCTCGCCCAACTCGCGGCCGAGCGCCTGCACCTTCTCAAAGGGCATGAGCCAGGGATCGTCGTAGTTCCAAAGACCGCGATCGTCCCAGTAGATGACGCGCTCGACCCGGGGGATCTGCGCGCGGATATCGAGCAGCTTGTCGCACTGCTCCTGGTCTTTGGCCAGGACGTAGCGGGCGTCGCTGTGGTCGATGATGTAGGCGATCTCGGAGGCGATCGCGTCCGTGAAGAGGCCCACCTGTACCCCACCGGCGGCAAGCAGACCGAGGTAGCCCCAGAGGTATTGGCGATCGTTGTCGCCGACGGTGGCCACGTGGTCGCCGCGCTGAAAGCCGAGGGCGAGCAGGCCGAGGGCAAAGTCCCGCACCTGTTGGTAAGACGCCTCCCAGGAGTACTCCCGCCAGATGCCGAACTCCTTCTGGCGAAGGGCCACGCGGCCGGCGCCGTACTGGCGGACGCGGGCAACGAACTGCT
>JBFGLK010000199.1:0-6191 GCA_041576195.1 Promineifilaceae bacterium (SeqCode) | reverse complement strand
TGGTCGACGTGGCCCACGAGTTGGACGAGATGGGGGCGTTCCTTCTTTCCCTGGCGGAGGACCGCGCGCGCCAGGCCGGTGTGCAGGTCCAGGCGCTCGTGCGCCAGGGGATCTTCCGCGAGGCGCTCGCCAGCGTCATTGCCGAGCGGGGCGTCACGACCGTCGTAATCGGCGGCTCCTCGCGCGGCACGGGTGTCACCGACGAGCGTTATCTGGCGATACTGGGCGCCACGGTGCAGGAGCAAGGGGTAGAGATGTTAGTAGTGGACGACGGCGAGCTGGTGCGCCGCTACGCGCCGGTCACCCGCCTGGAGTCGGCCGACCCGGGCGCCGGTGAAGACGGTGGAGGCCGTGGAGGGCCCGAGGCGCCCGGGATCGCCTAGAAACCGCGCTGCTGGCTTTCCCAGGGCGGATCGGCCTGCCGGCGAAACTCGTCCACGCTTGGGCCACCGAGCCGCCGGAGGCGCCAGGTGCCATACAGATAGCTGACGACGAGCAACACGAGCGTCGCGGGCCAACCCATGACGAGGCCGACGACGGCGAGGCTCTCCACGCTTTCGCCGAGATAGAGAGCCACCTGGAGGGCCAGGCGCAGGCTGAAATAGGCAGCCCAAAGCCAGGTGACCTCGCTGTAGGCCGGGCGCACGCGTGGATGCCAGTACCAGGAACGCGGCCAGCGTCTGGCGACGTGGCTGGTCCAGGCCACCAGTGGGCGACCCAACAGATTGCTGCTGATGGCCACGACGACCGTGACGAAGCCGCTGATCATGCCCGGCAAGAAGAAACCCGCCTGGCTCTCCGCGATCCGGGCCAGGCCCGTGGCCAGCAAGACGCCGGCGACGCCGCCCAATGCCGCCCGGATCGGCCCGCGTCGCGCCAGGCGCCAGACGACGATCGCGAGCGACAGCGTGAGGGCCCCGACGACCGCGTAGGAGAAACCGGGGCCGACGAGCAGGATCAGAAACAGGATCGGCGGCACCACGACGTCGAGCACCCCGCGGCTGCCCAGGACGACGGTGCGGATCTCATCTAGAAGCTCGTGTAGCATAAGGAACCTCGCTGGCGCCGGGGCGACGGATCGAATAGAGTTGGCGTCAAGTCGACCAGGGTCCAGCCCGCCATCCGTTCCCTCGCCGAGCCGTTGGCCCTTGGAGTAGGATACCTGCCATGATTCATATTGTCACCGACAGCACCTGCGATCTGCCGCCAGCCCGCATCGGTCGACTCCCGATCACCGTGGTGCCCCTGTACATCAACGTCGGTGACCAGGGGTATCGCGACGGCGTGGATATGAGCAGAGAGGCCTTCTATCGCCGATTGCCAGACTTCCGTCCACACCCGACGACGGCCGCGCCCGGACCAGAGACCTTTCGCCAGGTGTATGACGCCCAGGCGGCTGCCGGGGCGACAGCCATCCTCTCCGTGCATATCGCCGAGTCACTCAGCGCCACCGTCAATGTGGCGCGCGCGGCTGCCGCTGAGACGTCGTCCGTGCCAGTCACGGTCGTCGACTCGGGCCAGCTGTCAATGGGACTCGGATTCCTGGTTGAAACGGCGGCGACCGCGGCCGCGCAGGGAAATAGCGCCGGCGAGATCGTCAGCACCGTGGAGGAGTTGGCCAGTCGCACGCACGTGTTCGCGGCCATCGACACACTTGCCTATTTGCGGCGCAGTGGTCGCATGAACGGCGTCGTGGCCGGCCTGGGCAGTCTGCTACAGGTCAAGCCGCTACTCAAGATGCATCTTGGCGAGGCGACATCGGAGCGGGTACGCACCACCAAGAGCGCTTATCGTCGGCTGCTGGCCCTCCTGGAGGCCGTGGGGACTGTCGAGTCGGCGGCGCTGTTGCATACGCATGCCCCGGTTCGGGCAGAACGCTTGCGCGAACAGGCGTCTCATCTGCTGCCGGGCGGCGAGCTTCCGTCCGTGGAAATCACGCCCGTACTCGGCGCCCATCTGGGGCCGAATGCCGTGGGCTTCGCCTGTGTCGCTGCCCGCTGACTGGCCGTTGTTTGTGCTAGCGTGGTCCATTGGCGGAGATTGAGCCGACAAGGATGCGCATGACATCACGGAACGGATGGCACACTGCCCGCTGGCCGCCGCTGGCCTGGCTGGAGACTGTCATCAAGTTACTGGCGATCGCTATCGGCGTCGCTGCTGGCTGGCGGGCGCTGGCAACGCCAGCCTTCGCTGTGCCGGCAGGCTGGCAGTTGGCAGCCTGCGCCATTCTTCTCCTCCTGTCGCTGGGGCTGGTGGCGGCGATCGCCGATCGCTGGACCGACCGTGAAGTGATCGCCATGGTCTTCGTGGTGCTCAATAACCTCGGCCACTGGGGCATGCTCCTCAGCCTCGCTTCAGCGCATGATCCGGCGACGAATTTGCTCCCATTTGCCTCTCTCATGCTCCTCGGCGACGTCGTCAAGCTGGTGTTCATTCGGGTCCATCGCTTCACGGTGCGCGACTACTCACCTGCCACCCTGTATGGTCTGACCTCCGCTTACGTGGTCGGTTATGCCTTCCTGATTCTGACCGAGCTTCTGAGGTGACGTAAATGAAACTCGCGAAGTTGGTCGCCCTGCTCGGCGTCCTGGCCATGGGCGCGGTTCTGGTCTACGCTTTCAGCGTGGGTGATTTTGCCGAGGAAGGGCGACGGCTGACGTCCATGCCCTGGGGCCTCGTCTCGCTCGTGGACCTCTACGTGGGCTTCGCCCTGTTTGCCGGCTGGATCGTCTATCGCGAGCCCTCAAGGGCGCGCGCGGCCGGCTGGGTGTTGCTGCTCCTCGTCCTCGGATTCTTCACTGGGAGCCTGTACACGTACCTGGCACTCCGCGGAAGCCAGGGCGACTGGAACCGCTTCTGGCACGGCGACAGGCGTTTGCCCTCCTAGGAGCCCGCTTGCCAGGCGGACCGTGGCCAGCCGGGGTAGCGGGCTTCTTCCCACCTTCGTTTTGTGCTAAGCTATGGAGTGGGAGCGACGTTGACGCCAGGCCAACCAAGCCCCGGTATCCCGCCAACTGACTGACTCACCGGCGCCTCGCGAAGCGGGCGCGCGCGGTCAAACCGTCGTGCCTGGCTGGGAAAGGAGCCCTCATCATGATGCGCGAGAGACTGTGGCCGGCGCTGCTGGCGCCGGCTGCCCTGTTGGTCCTGCTCATCGGCAGGCTGGCCGGCGGCGCGGCGGCGTCGCCTGGAGCCGATCCGCCGCCGCCCTTACCGCCGTTGGCCCCGACCCCGGAGCCTGGCAACGTCGACACGGCCTTCACCTACCAGGGCTATCTGGAGGCCGGTGGCGTGCCGGCAAACGGCACCTATGACTTTGAGTTTCGGCTCTACAATCACCGATCCGGCGGGACCCTGATCGCCGGGCCTTTGGCGTTTAACGGCACGGCCGTGGTCGACGGCGTTTTCACGGTGAAGCTCGACTTCAACGCGTCCCCGTTCGCCGGAGAGGAGCGCTGGCTGGCCGTGTGCGCCGCGCCGGCCGGCGTCGCCTGCGTCAACCTGTCGCCACGGCAGGAGCTGACGGCCGTGCCCTACGCGCTGTCGCTGCGGCCGGGCGCCTCCGTCAGCGGCGACGTAGCCCTCGGCGCGGGTGCCCTGAACCTGACCAGCGGCGGGCACGGCCTGCGCGTGGTCTCCGCAGCAGGTGTAGGGGTAAACGTCCAGTCTGCCGGCACACACGGCCTCTTTGTCGACGAGGCCGGGTACTACGGCGTTTTCGTGAATCACGCCTCGATCGACGGACTGCGCGTATGCCGCACCGGCTCGCAGGCGGCATGCTCGCTTGACAGCGACCACAATGGTGTAGAAGTCGGAGCGGCCGAGGACAACGGATTGCGCGTGATCAGCGCCGGCGCCAGTGGTATTAGCATTGGCCACGCCGACGGGGATGGTCTTTTCGTCTGCGCCAACGGATCGGAGACCGGCTGTACGCCAGTGGCCGACCACAACAACGGTCTCGAGATCGTCAATGCCGAGGACGACGGCGTCCACATCGTGTCTGCCGGCAGCAAAGGGCTTTACGTCGGTGGCGCCAGCGACGGGCTGTACGTGGAGTCGGCGACTGATGCCGGCGTCGAGATAGGCGATGCACCCTATGCCTTCTGGGCCTGGGAGGCAGGCACTGACGGCTACTTTGTTGGCGACGCCGGCAACGGAGACGGCTATCAGGTCAACGACGCCGGCGACAACGGCGTGGAAGTCAACGGCGCCACCGACTACGCCGGCTACTTTAACGGCCACGTGAGCATCACCGGGACCTGTGTCGGCTGCACGCTGGCGCTCTTCGGTGTGAACGGCGGCGCCCGCCCGCTGCAGCCCGGCGATGTCGTCGCCCTGGCCGGCCTTCAACCGGCGACCGTCGACAACGTGCCCTTCCTTCTGGAGGTCGTGCCGGCCACGACGGGCGCGCCCATCGTCGGGATTGTCCAGGGCTGGGCAGAGGCGCCGCCGGATGACGGCGGGGAGAACGACGACGGCGGCCTGCAGCTCGTGCCCCGGGACGGCCCGGCCGCGCCCGGCGACTACGTGACGCTCGTCACCGCCGGGGCAGCCCGGGTGCGGGCGAGCGCGGACGCGGGCGCCATCCGCGCCGGCGACCGGCTCACCGTGTCCGAGGCCGGGCTCGCCCGCCCGCTCGCCCGGGTTGACGTCGGCGGCATCACGGTCGCCGAAGATGCGCCGGTGTTGGGGGTGGCCCTCGAGGACCTGGCAGAAGGCGAGGCCCTCATCTGGGTCCTCGTCAACCTGAGGTAGGCGGCCATGCAGAGCGCACACAACGCCCGCTTCCGATGCCGTCTTCGCATAGCCACTATCGCAATGGTGCTGTCTATGGTCGCCGGTGCCGTGCTGGCCTGGACGGCCTCCGCCTCGCCGGCTGCACTGAGCCTGCCCTGGTGGACGGTTGACGGGGGCGGTGGCCGGGCGACCGGCGGCGACCTGGCCTTGCTCGACACAGCCGGGCAACCGGACGCTTCGTCGCCTATGACGGGCGGCGATCTGAGCCTTCGCGGTGGCTTCTGGCGCCCGGGCCTGGCCGCGCCGCCGATGCCTTCGCCCACGGCCACCGCGGCACCGCCAACGGCTACGCCAACCGCCACGCCGGGGCCGGTCACGGATGTCGAGATCTTCGTGCCCAGCGTCCTGAAGTAACCGTCGACCCGCGCTGTGCAACCGGGCGCACTTCGCCTAGAATAGACGCGCGTCACGGGCGCCCGCCCGGGTCTGATTCAGGAGGTAGTCACTTGGCCACAGGCGCACTGGCCGGTCTGCGCGTTGTCGACTGCTCGCGCGTGCTGGCGGGCCCCTACTGCACCATGCTCCTGGCCGACTACGGTGCCGAGGTCGTCAAGATCGAGCAGCCCGGCACCGGCGACGGCACGCGCCAGTGGGGGCCACCCTGGGTAGGCGGGGAAAGCGCGTACTTTCTCAGCGTCAACCGCAACAAGCGCAGCCTGTCCCTGGATCTCAAGACCATGGCTGGCCGCCGCATCCTCGAGCAGCTGGCCGCCGGCGCCGACGTACTCATTGAGAACTTCATGCCGGGGACAATGGACCGCCTTGGCCTCGGCTATGAGGCGCTGCGCCGGCGCAATCCTGGCCTGATCTACTGCGCCATCAGCGGCTATGGACAGACCGGCCCCTATCGCGACCGACCGGGATATGACTTCGTCATCCAGGCGCAGGGGGGGATCATGTCGATCTCTGGGCCGGCCGACGGCGAGCCCCACAAGGTGGGCGTGGCCATCGTGGACATCACGGCAGGGCTCTTCGCCGCCAGCGCCATTCTGGCCGCCCTGCACCACCGGCGGGAGACGGGCGCCGGCCAATACATCGACGTCGGGCTTCTCGATGCGCAGGTGGCCTGGCTGGCTAATGTGGCCCACAACTACCTGGCGACGGGCGAGACGCCGGGCCGCTACGGCAACGCCCAT
This sequence comes from Promineifilaceae bacterium (SeqCode), assembly GCA_041576195.1. Lineage (GTDB taxonomy): Bacteria > Chloroflexota > Anaerolineae > Promineifilales > Promineifilaceae > JAGVTM01. The sequence continues at coordinate 258 of JBFGLK010000199.1, read as the reverse complement.
CCGAACATCGTGCCCTATGAATCGTTTCCCACCGCGGACGGCTATCTGGCGCTCGCGGTGGGCACCGACGCTCAGTTCGAGCGATTCTGCCAGGCGTCCGGCCGCCCGGACCTCTGGGACGACCCGCGCTTTCGCACCAACGCCGCTCGAGTGGCCAACCGGGAAGACCTTGTGCGTCGGTTGCGCCGCCTTTTTCGCCGGCGGCCGACGCAGGAATGGCTGGATCTGCTATTGGACGCGGGCATACCCTGCGGCCCG
>JBFGLK010000198.1:0-6202 GCA_041576195.1 Promineifilaceae bacterium (SeqCode) | reverse complement strand
GTCCGACATGTTGCTCAGGCCTCCGTCTGGGCTTCTTCATCTTTGTCGGCGAACAGGTAGTCCGATATCTTTTCGAGAAAGCTCTTGCGGTGCGGCGTCACGTTTTTGTTTTCAAGCTCCGCCAATTCGCGCAACAGTTCCTCACGACGTTCCAAGTCTTCAGCACTGTAGGGCAGGCCATTGATATAGGCGATAGTCACGATGCGTTCTCCTGATGTATTTCCCTGTCCTATTGTGCCCAAAAGCATTGACTGGCGCCAACCGGTCATCGACTGGATCCTGGCCCAGGAGAGCACCGCCGACCGGCCGCTGGAGCCGGCGCTCGACGCGCTGGGGGAGTGACCGCGGTCCGCGGATCGCTGGCTGGGACCGTTAGCCGGTTGTCGGCGCATGGCCATCTGCTACACTATCGACGTCCAGCCCGTATAGCCGGCGCGCCGGGCGCCGATGGCAGGTCACCATGGATGAAGAACGTCAGACGCGCGAGGAGTGGCTCAAGTTCGGTGGAGTGAGCGCCGCGATGTTCGCGGTGGTGCTCGTGGTGTGGCTGGCGCGGCCGTTGGTCTTTGACCGGGTCGTGCCGGCATTTCTCGGCCACTACCTCTGGGCCGAGGCGCCGCTCCCGCCGGCTCCAGCCCCGATGCCGCTCCCGCCGCCCCCTGGCAGCCCGGCGGATGGCGTCGTGCCTACCGACGCCGTCGTGCCGGCGGAGGCGCCCGTCGACGCCATGGAAGGGAGCAACGACGATGACTCTGCCGAGCCTGCCCCGCCCTCTACCGAGCCCGGCCCGTCCCTGCCGGCAGCCGATCCGCGCCTGACCGACCCGGGCGCCGCGCCCTCGGGTCCTGGTAGCGCCGCTCCGGCCGAGGCGCCGGCGCCAAGCCCGGCGACTGACGCCGTCGCCCCCGTCCCCCCGGCGCCGGCCAGCCCGGCGACGGCCAACCCCGCCACGCTCGGCGGCGGGGAGACGCTCGTCCACGTCGTGCAACCCGGGGAAACCCTGACCCAGATCGGCCGCAACTACGGCGTGACCGTCGAGGCGATCCAGTCGCTCAACGGGCTCCCGAACCCCCATCGCATCATTGCCGGCGAAGCGCTGCGCATTCCGCGGCGTTAGTTGGTTGGCTGGTGGGTTGGTTCGTTAGCTGGTTGGCGGGTCGGCCGCTCACCAGCCAACTAGCAAACCAACAAACCAACTACCGCTTCCTCCCCGTCACCCGCTTCTTCGTCGCCCCGCGATAGGGCGGCGCCTCGACGATGAAAAATGTGCAGCGCGTGCCGTCGAGCATGCGCGTGGCCAGACGCGGGTCGAGCTCCTCGATCGGCATCGCCGTGGTGATGACCGTAGCCAGGCGGGCGTTGTAGCGGTAGTTGAAGAGCTGGTAGAGCTTCTCGCGCGCCCAGGCGGTGGCGCTCTCCGTGCCCAAATCGTCCAGTACGAGCAGGGAGGCCTTCTTAACCTCGTCGAACCGCTTGTCGTAGCGGACGCCGCTGGCCGGGTTGAACGACGCCCGCAGGTGATCCAGCAGATCGGGCACCAGGACGAACAGGACCGTCTCCCCGCGGCGGGCGGCCTGGTTGGCGATGGCGGCCGCCAGGTGCGTCTTGCCGTTGCCGAAGCCCACGCTGTTGAACACCAGCCAGCCCTCCGGCTTGGCCGCGTAGGTCATGGCCGTCTCCAGGGCCCGGCGCAGGTTCTCGGATTGTGACCGGGGCAGTTCCTGTTCGCGCAGGGTGAAGCTGTCGAAGATCTTGTCGCTGTGTAGGTTGAGCGTGGAGAGGTCCGACTGATCGGGCGCCACGCCGGCGCGCCGGAAGTCTGGCGCGGCGATGTGGACGATCTGGACCAGGCTGGGATCGACCATGCGCGACTGGATCCGCATCTCGATCGATTCGAGCTCTTGATTGGTCGTGATCACGGTGGGCAGGCGGGCGTTGTAGCGATGGTTGAAGATCTGGTAGAGTTTCTCGTTTGCCCAGTCCGTATTGCTCTGGGTGCCCAGGTCATCCAGGATCAGCAGGGGAGCGTTGCGCACCTGGTCGAAGCGCTCGTCGTAGCTGACCTCGGCGGTGGGAGCGTAGGCCGCCCGGAGGTGGTCGAGCAGGTCCGGCGTGTTGATGAACAGGACCATGTGGCCCCGTTGCAGTCGGTGGTTGGCGATGGCGGCCGCGAGGTGGGTCTTGCCGCAGCCATAGCCGCCCTTGAGCACGATCCAGCCGGTCGGCTCCTGGGCGAAGTCGCGGCAGGTCTCGTAGGCCAGCTTCAGATTGCGCTGGCGGTCGGGGGTGAGCCCGTGGCCGGTCGGCAGGAAGCTCTCGAAGGTGCACTCGGACAGGGCGCCGAGTTGGCTGAGCCGATAGAGCCGTTCGTTGCGGCTGGCCTCGATGTGCTCCGCGCGACAGTCGCAGGGGACGGCGCGGCCGAACGCCGGGTCGATGGGCGGCACGTCGGGGCGCACGAAGCCCATGCCGCCGCAAAGGGGGCAATCGGGGTCCCCGCCATAGGGGCGCTCCAACTCGACGGGCCCGTCAGCGCTTGACGATGTCCCGGTATTCGTCGGGGATTTGCTGGCTAAGCTTCTTTTGAGAATCTCCGAAGCCGACTCCATCCTGTTTTCCTTCCTGGCGCCATCGCTCGAGAATCGCCAGTATGTAGCGCCATTTGCGCACGTTGCTTTCAACGGCCAGCTCGATGGCTTCCTTGATCCACGTCGTCGGGTAGGTCTGTTCCGCGTCCCGCAACTGGTCGGCAATGAGGGGTGTCAGCGGGCCGATGTTTTGCTCATAGAGCACGAAGATGTTGGGCCGCTCGATCAGGAGCGTCACCGAGGCGTCCTCGTACATGCTTGGGCGCCACTCGCCGCGGGTGATGCCCTCGACGGCGGCCCGGCCCTTCTCCGTGTTGGGGAAGTAGAGGTCCAGGCGGCCGTCGTCGCTCTCCACGTTGACGTGGAGGAAGGTACCGCGGGCGACGGCGCGCTCGAGCGCGTCGCCGGTGAGGCGGGCGGCGGTGGTGGGGTCAGGGTGCAGGGCGGCGAGCAGGACCGGGTCGGTGATGAAGTCGGCCAGGCGCAGAAAGCGGACGGCCCCTTCCATCTGGTTGAGGGCCCAGAAAGCATAGAGCGTGATCTTGAGCTCGGCGAGGTCGTCGATGATGGGCAAGAGGTCGCTGAAGAACAGGTTGGGCACCGGTGTGGTGCGCAACTTGCCCTCGGGAAAGCCGGCGAAGCCTTTCATCGTCCATCGCCTCCTACGGCGGGATGCCGGCAGGGCGCCTAGAGGCTCAGCTCCTGGCGCTGCAGATTGCGGAACGTGGCCAGCTTGCTATGCCAGTACAGGTCGATCACGGCCGTCGGGCCGTTGCGGTGCTTGGCAACGCTGATCTCGGCGATGTTCGGCCGCTCCGTCGTGTCCGGGTTGTAATACTCATCCCGGTAAATGAACATGACGACGTCGGCGTCCTGCTCGATGCTGCCGCTGTCCCGCAGGTCCGAGAGCACCGGGTGCTTGTCCTGCCGCTGCTCCACCGCGCGGCTGAGCTGCGCCGCCGCCAGCACCGGCACGTCGAGCTCGCGCGCCAGGTTCTTCAGGCCGCGGGAGATGTCGCTGATCTCCTGGACCCGGTTGTTGATCGCCCGCTCCGACTGCATGAGCTGGAGGTAGTCGACGACGATCAGGTCGATCCCGTGCTCGGCGTAGAGGCGGCGGCACTTGGTGCGCAGCTGCAGCGGCGTCAGGCCCGGAGTGTCGTCGATGAACAGGCGCGTCTCGGACAGGCGGCCGACCGCTTCATAAAAGAGGGGCCACTCCTGGTCGTGCAGGTCGCCCCGCCGCAGGCGCTGCGAGTCGATGCGCGTCTCCGCGGCGATCATGCGCTGCACCAGTTGCTCGGCGGCCATCTCCATGCTGAAGATGGCCACCCGCTTACCGTAGCGGAGTCCGGCGGTGACGGCGATGCTCAGCTGCAGGCTGGTCTTGCCCATGCCGGGACGGGCAGCCACGATGATCAGGTCCGACTTGTTCAGCCCGCTGAGGATGCGGTCGAGATCGCCGAATCCAGTGGGGATGCCGATCATGTCTTCGCCGCGGGCCGCCAGCGCCTCGATGCGATCCAGGTAGCGGCGGGCCACGTCGCTGACGGGCACCAGGTCGCGGGTGGTGCGGTCTTCGGTAACGGCGAACAGAACCTGCTCGGCGCGGTCGACGACGATCTCGATGTCTTCGGACTCGTCGAAGGCCAGGTTGGCGATGGCGCCTGCGGCCTTGATCATCTTGCGCCGCAGCGCGGCCCCTTCGACCAGTCGCCCATAGCTCTGGGCGTTGATCGACGTGGGCACGGTGTTGATCAGGCTGATGAGATACGCCTCGCCACCAATTTCGGCGAGCTGCCCATTCGTGCTCAGCCGCTCGGTGAGGGTGATGAGGTCGATGGGGTCTCGGCGGTTGTAGAGATCGAGGATCGCCTGGTAGATCCAGCGGTTCGGCTCGCGGTAGAACGCCTCTGGCCGGAGAAAGGAGGCCACCTCGGTGATGGCGTCCGGGTCGATGAGCAGTGAGCCCAGCGTGGCCTCTTCGGCCTCAATGCTTTGGGGCGGTAGTCTCTCGATGGTTTCCATTCTGGCTGCTGCTGGCCCACTTCACGGGGTAGCGGGCGGTATGGCGACGGCGCGCGACACGAAGGGGGACACGCGGTTCACGCGGCGGCATGGCGATCGAGGTGGCGGAGGGACGTCACGACGGCCCGGGGGCCGGGCGGTCAGGGCTACTCGTCGAAATCGTCGAAGTCGAGCGAATCCACGAAGTCCTTGAAGGCATCCAGCTGTTCGGCGTCCGCCGCTTCCGGCTCCTCGGGGCTACTGACATCCGGCTCCGGCACGACGCCGACCTCGTCCATGACCGCCTCGCCGACGAAGATGGGCACCTTGGCCCGGACGGCGAGGGCGATGGCATCGGAGGGCCGGCAGTCGACTTCCATCTGGTCCCCATTGACGTCCAGCACGAGCCGGGCGTAAAAAACCTGGTTGCGCAGCTCGCTGACTACGATGTGGGAGAGCTGCCCTTTCAACTGCTCGATGACGTTCTTCAGCAGGTCGTGGGTCAGCGGGCGGGAGATCTCGGTGTCCTGCAGTTCGATGGTGATGGCTTCCGCCTCGCACGGGCCAATCCAGATTGGCAGCTGGCGCTGTCCATCGATCTCTCGCAACATGACGATGCGCTGTTGCGAGATCAGGCTGATCCGAATGCTGTCAATCTCGACCTCGATCATTGACAAACCTCTCTTCGCACACCAGGATGACCGGAAACCGGGGCTCCGGACAGGTCCGTGCGGACCGGCGTTGCAGACGGCGACTGCCGGGCCATTGTAGCATAAAAGTGGAAATGGTTCATCAACGATCGGGCCCCCCGGCGGCCCTGGATCGCGGGATGGCAGGGCCGCCGGATCACCGGGTGAACGTCCAGGTCGCGTCTTGCAGGGCCAGTCGAAACTGCTCCAGCCGAGCGCTCTGGGAGGTGACGGCGAAGACGATCGCCTGGTTGCCGCGCAGGTCGATGCGCTGCGCCTCGAAGCCGTTCTGGGCCACGGCCCGGGTGATGGCCAGGTAGTTGCTGGCCAGGGGGTCAACGAAGAGGCCGCCGAGGTCCAGGACGCGGGCCACGCTGTCGAGGAGGATGGTGGCGCGGCCGTAGTTGCCGGCACGCAACGCTTCGTCTGCGGCCCCCAGCATCGTCTCCAGGGCGACGTTCGCCTCGCTTCGGGGATGACGGGTCAGGTCCGCCGTGATGCCTCGCTCCACTGCCTGTGGTGGGGAGGGCAGCCAGGCCGTGAGGAAGAAGGCGGTCGGGTCGTAGACCTGCTGGTAACGACGCATCGTCTCATAGTAGCGAAGCGTCAGGTCCAGGTCTTGCGAGACGAGCTCGTCGGGCGGCAGGGTGGTCAGAAAGGCGAGCCACTCCGACTCGAGTTGCTCCAGGCTGAGGCCAAAGTGGCGGCGCAGGCCGGTGTCGATCGCCGCGCTCGACGTCGTCTCGCCGTCGGCGGTCGCGCCGGCATAGAACTCACGCACGCGGTCCCAGCCGTGGTGGTCCACGAGGTATTGCACCACGCTGGCGGCCTGCAGGTAGCCGATCTCATGCTGTACCGGATAGAAGTCGTCGATGAGCTGGCGCAGGGGCACGGTGCGGCCCAGGCGCAGCAGGGCGG
>JBFGLK010000197.1:0-6216 GCA_041576195.1 Promineifilaceae bacterium (SeqCode) | reverse complement strand
CGCCGGCGCGGCCGGAGACGCGACGGCGGGTGTGGGTGGCGCCAGCGTGGCCTCCGGCGCGCGTCGAGCGCCGCCGCAAGCGGCCAGGATAGCGGCCAGCGCCAGGGCCAGCAAGACGACGAACGAGCGAGGAATACGGTCGAACATCTCTACCCTCCGCGGGGCGCCGGATTGGTGGGCGCCGCGCTTCACCTCTTAAGCATATGCTGCCGGCAAACTGGCTGCGTGACGGGCGCTACGCGCCTGGCATACGATCGGGCAACCCCTCTGCGCAAGGCAACGGCCGGAGGCAAACGGGTGCTCCAGGCCGAGCGGTTGCCGGCATTATAACGGCCCGGTCCGGCCGGCACATCGGCCAGAGCGCCGAACCGGGCGTAAGCCAAATGACGTAATAGCCCAGAGTGGGCCTGGCAGGGATGATCAGGGGATTTGGGGGACGTGGGCCTTAGCGCGCCGGCTCTTCAGCGCCTCGACGGCCATCGGTACGATCTAGATGGCGAGGGCGACGAGGACGGCCAGCGAGAAGTTCTCGCGCACGACCGGCAGATTGCCGAACAAATGGCCCGCGCCAAACATGAGCGTCACCCAGAGGACGCCGCCGCTAACCCTGTAAAAGGCGAAGCGACGATAGGCCATCTGACCAACGCTGGCGACGCTCGGCGAGATGTGCAGCCACTCCAGCTCGAGGAGGCCGAGGGCAGTGAAGGTCCCGGCGGCGAAGAGCAGCGAGTCGCCAGGCAGAAACGGGGTTCACGACCAGGCCGGTCTCCAGGAAGATGATGGCGAAGAGCAGGACGTAGGTCCAGGCGCCATAGGTCCCGAGCAGAGCGCCGAGATGGTGGTCGAGATGCAGAAGGAGAGCGACGAACGTGGAAAGCATGCGTGGCGATCCGTCATCGCAGTAAGTGATGTCGCCACCCCTCAGCATCGCGCGTATCGCCGCGGCGTGCACGGCCGGTTGGCAGGACGTTGGGGGGAAGCCGCCGGGCGTCGCGCCCGCTGTCACGACAGGGGCGACGGCGCCCGGCGGGACGGTGGACCGCTTACTCGGCGCCGTCGACGACCCAGGCGTTGTTCTCCTGGACGAGGTTGAAGACCCGGCTCTGCGGGCCGCCGTCGTAGACGAAGGTCGCCCGGACCTGGCTGCGGCCGCCACCGGTCTGGATCCACGCGACGGTGAAGCTGCGGTAGTTGTCGCCGGGCAAGCCAAAGGCGGTCGCCAGGTCCGTGCCGGCAGCGAGCGCGTCGCGCAGCCGCTGGCTGAGATAGTCCTCCAGGCCGGCCTCATCGTTGAGCCAGGCGGCCAGGAAGTCGATCAGCACCTGCGTCGGGCCGCTGACCTTGTCTTCCGCACCCTGAGCAAAGGCAACGGCGCCAACCATGCGGGCGAGGTCCGCTTCCAGAGTGGCTAGCGTGTCCGGGTCACTCGCCTCGGCGCTGAACAGAAATGCCTGGTCGTCGTCATCCCGGAGCGCGTAGCTGGCCCCATAGCGCGTGGCGCCGTCCGGGCCGACCCGCGTCAGGCGATAGAACGTGCCGCTGGCCCAACCCTGATCGGCCGCCGACGAGCGCACGACCTGGCTGCCGGCCGGCAGCAACGTGGCCAGGTCGGCGACCACGCCGGCCGCTGCGAAGCTCACGAGGCCGCCTTGTTCCGTCTGCCAGACCGGCTCATCCCCCTGGCGCGTCCATGTGGCGCGCACGGGGAACGACATGTCGAGCAAGGGAACCAGGAAGCGCTGCCAGGTGGCGCCCGTGGGTGGGCTCTCTGGTGCCGGCCCGGCCTGCGGCTGGCTCTGGGCGAAGTGAACCTCCGAGGCAAAGGCAGCGATTTCCTCCGCCTGGGCCGTGGTGGGCGTCTGCTCTCCGGTGCCGAGGAAGTGCAGCGATATCGTCAGCGAGTCGGCGACCGCGCCATCGCTGGTGACGACCGCGAACGCGCGGAAGGTGCGCAGCCAGTCGTCGAGAGGCGCCTGTTGCTCGGGCGCAAGATCGGCCACCAACGGCGCCGGGGCGCCGTCGCAGCGGCCGGCGCTCGCCTGGCCCGCAGCCGTCACACGCAGGGCGTCGCAAAAGCCGGCGATCCCGCCGACGCGTTCCCAGGCGAGCACCACATCATCCGCCGCCGGGGCGGAGGCGCCGGCCAGGAGCACAACGTGGCCATTGAGATCGGTCCGGTAGGTGATCTGCCGTCCGTCGACGTCGAGGACGATCTCGTAGCCCGGCGTGATCACGGCTGCGCACAGCTGATCTGGGGCGCCCAGGCCCAGACAGGCGTCGCCCCAGTCGCGCGGCAGAGCGCTGGCGACCTCCAGCACATCCGGCAGGAGGCCGAGGGCCACCGCCAGCTGCTGGCGCGCCAATTCGGCGGGCGGGGGCGGCTCGCTGGTGCCGGCAGGGCTCTCCAGCCGGACCTGGCTGCCGTCCTGGTCGGTGCGATAAACGTACGTCTGACCGCTGGCTTCCAGTGTGATCTGGTAGCCGGGAGTGATGGCCATCAGGCAGGACTCCGCCGGGCCGCCCAGACCCAGGCAGGAGTCCGACCACTCAGCCGGCTCGACCGCGATGACGACGATCGCCGCCAGGTCTACGCCGGCGTCGCGGGTCAGGGCAGCCTGCGCCGCCTCGGCGGCGGCCGCGCCCGTTTCGGGAATGACCAGCGTGAAGGGCACGCTGGCGCTGGCCTCGCCGTCGGCGGTGGCCAGGATGAGCTCATAGTCGCCGGCGAGCAAGGCTGTTCCGTCCGGCAGTGCTGCGGGCAGGGCCAGGTCCAGGCTGGCGCTGCCATCGGCGCCGGCCATGGCGCCGCCGAGCGGCTCCTGGCCCAACGGCACGCCCGCCTGGCTCAAGCGCAGTTCGAGCACAGCGCCGGCCGGGAAGCTCTCGGCCGCGAGGGCGACCGTCTCGCCCACGGCGATTACGTCAGTTTCCAGCCGGACGACAGGCGCCGGCGCCGATGCGGGCGCTGCGGTTGGCTCGGGAAGCGGCGTCGCCGTGCTGGTCGCCGGAGGGCTGGTCGGGGGTGGAGGCGTGGGCTCGGGAGTAGCTTCCTCGCGGCAGCCGGCGAGCACCAGCGCGAACAGGAGCAACAGCAGGACCCATCGAGAAGCGGAGTTCGCGTGTAGTCGGTACATGGTTCTATCATCCTCAGGTCGTAGACGGGGGCGCTCGTCGTGGTTGACGCCGCCCCGCTGGTTTCACGTAGCGCGCCAACATGGCGCGGTGCGACCCCACAACGTCGCGCTGACCGAAATGGTTCCCGAAGCGCCGCTAGGTCGCTCCAGAGGGGTCGTCTTCGGTCAGCGGGGCCGGCCTCTCAAGACGGTTCGTGCCCCCGCTGGTTTCATACGCCCACGTCAATTCCAGCGGCTGCAGCTTGAGCACTTCGAGCAGGCTATCGCACTTCGGGCAGACAAGGATCTCTTGGAGTGCCAGCCGTCGCCGCACCCGGATGCTCGTTCCGCACTCCGGGCAGTCCGCGCGAGGGACTGCTTTCTCGCCATTGGCCATGCCATCAAGACTCCTGGTGGGATTGGCACACAACGACGTGCCTGGGACTCACCCGACAGCATATGCCGGCACGTGATCTGAGACATCGGAGCGTTGACGGTATATGCCTAAGTCAAATGATGCACGGCGCATGGATAGCGTAGCCAGGCTTCCGCAAACAAGCCATCCTGCCCACAAGTGGCGCGCCAATGTGGGCGGAGCAAGTCTGGCTTGATGGGCAATAGGCGATAGGGGAGACGGGCGAGGCCAGCGCCAGTGGCGGTCAGGACAGCCGGCGCCGATCAGTCATCATCCAGACTGGCAATGCCCTGGCGCAGGGCATAGAGCGCCGCCTGCGTGCGATTGGCCAGGTGGAGCTTGCCGAGGATGTTGCTGATGTGGGTACGGACGGTGCGCTCGCTGACGACGAGCTCCGCGGCGATGTCGTCGTTGGAGAGGCCGCGCGCCACCAGGCGCAAGACGTCGACCTCGCGGGCCGTCAACGGCTCTTCCGTCGGTGGTAGGCGGCTGGGCCGATTGAGCTCCTGGATCACGCGCAGGGCGATATCCGGTTGCAGTAAAGGATGGCCGGCGTGAATCTGGCGGATGGCCTGCAGGATGTCGACCGGCGAGGCGTCCTTGAGCAGGTAGCCCATAGCACCCGCGCGCACGGCGGCGAAGACGTGCTCCTCATCGCCGAAACTGCTGATAACCAGGACACGCGCCTCGGGCCAGCTGTCCTTAATGGCCTGGATAGCCTGAACGCCGGAGAGGCGGGGCAGTTGCAGGTCCATGAGGATGACGTCGGGCCGCAGGGCCAGCACCCGGTCCACCGCCTCGACGCCGTCGGCGGCCTCGCCGACCAGGGCCATGTTGGGCTCGGTCAACAACAGCGCCCGCATGCCCTCGCGCACGATGCCGTGGTCTTCGGCCTGGAAAACGCGAATGGTGTCGCTCATGCTGCCATTCTAGCCGACGAGGGGGATCAGATCGAGCCCACTCTCTCGGTCGGAGATCTGGTTGAGATTGAGCCGGACCGTCACCGTGGTGCCGGCGGCGGCGTCGGAGCGTATGGAGAACGCGCCCCCGAGCCGCTCGACCCGCTCGCGCATGCTATTCAGGCCCATGCCGCCGCCGCTCACGCGCTCGGGATCAAAGCCCTGACCGTCATCGGCCACGGTGAGCGTCAACTGCTCGCCGTCTATTTCGAGGCGTACCGAGACGTGGTTGGCGCCGGCGTGCTTCAGGGCGTTGTTGAGCGCCTCCTGGGCCAGGTGATAGCAGGCTGCCTCGACGCTGTCGGGCAGGCGCACGTCAGGGTCGGCGATCAGCTGGAAGGCGATGCCGGCACGCCCCTCGACCGCCTCGAGCCGGCTGCGAAGGGCCTGCACCAACCCGGCCTCCTGGAGTGCCGTCGGGCGCAGGTTGTGAAGGAGTAGCCGCATCTCCCGCAACGCCTGTTGCGAGGTCTCCGAGATCCGGCCCGCGTATTGCCGGCCCTCCTCGATCTTGCCCGCGGCCAGGAGGCGCTGCACCGCCTCGCTGAAGAGCGTCAGGCTGTGCAGCGACTGGGTAACGACGTCGTGCAGCTCGCGGGCCAGGCGGGTGCGCTCCTCGGAAATGAGCAGACGGTCGTGCGTCTGCCGAAGCCGCGCGTTTTCAATGCCGACGGCGATCTGATCGGCCACGGCGCCGAGCAGGTCGACATCGGGATCGCCAAAGGGGCGTCGTTTCCCGCGGTACACGCTCAGCACGCCGGTCACGCGGCCCCGCACGGTCATGGGCACGCCGGCAAACATCGCCAGCTCGCTGCGGCGGAGCAGGGGGGAAACGCGGTCGTCTTGTGTCAGGTTGGCGGTGAGGGCCCGCTGGTGGCGCATGATCCAGCCGGAGAGGCCGAGCTCGATCGGCCGGCGCTCCATCGGCGCCATCATCTCTGCCGGCAGGCCATGGTGCGCCGCGAGGATGAGCCACGCGCCGCTGCTATCGAGCAGCTGGATGGCGCCGGCCGTGGCCTGAACGGCGTCAAGCGTGCTACGCAGCGCGTCGTGGAGCATGGCTCGCCAGTCTTTCACGCCGACACCGGTCGAGGCGACCGCGTAGAGGGCGCTGAGCTTGCGGAAGCTGTCCCGCATCCGGTTCTCAAGCATGCGTTGGGCGATGACCCGCTCGGTGACATCGGTGACGAAGAGAAGGAAGCCGGGCTCGGCGTCAGCCAGGCTTGCCGGCGCCATGGCGACGTTCCAGTAGAAGACGTCGCCCTCGGCGGCGAGGCGCTCGTTGCTGGCTTCCGCCGGGACGCCGGCCAGGGCGGAGGCGGCGTAGGGCGCCAGGCGGGACCAGGCCTGGGGCAACAGGGAGGCAAGCGGCGCGCCCAGAGGCACTTCGTGCGGCGCCACGCCGAGGTGGCGCGACACGGCCTGTCGCCAGCTCCGGTTCGCCCAGAGAAGGCGTGTCTCGCCGTCGCAGAGGGCGACGCCTTGTGGCAGCTCCAGAAAGAGCGCGTCCAGGATGTCTGGGGTCAGTCGCATGGCTCAGGAGCGCGGGCCGTGGCGCCGGCGACCGGGCGACGGTCGGAGGGCGCGGCTGGGCATGGGGTCACGCTGTCTCCCGATGCCGGCTCTCGACGGGCTGAGGGGGGATTGCCGGCACGTAGTCGGGATCGCGCCACCGGGTCAGGCGCACGACGACGCGGGCCACGCGCCAGCCGATGCGCACCAACCACGG
>JBFGLK010000196.1:0-6220 GCA_041576195.1 Promineifilaceae bacterium (SeqCode) | reverse complement strand
CTCCGTGATCTTGCCTTCGCGGAAGTAGCGCTCCAGCGGCATCTCCTTGCTGGACCCCATCACACCCTGAATCTGTATCGCCTGCGTCGACACGCACAAGGCTGTCTCCATGACGAACAGCTTGGCCATGCTGGCCTCCATGGTGTAGCGTGTGCCGTCGGCCAGTGCCTTCTTCTTGGCCAGGCACGCCTGGAAAATGAGCAGTCGGCTCGCCTCGATGCGCGTCTTCATATCGGCCAGCTTCTGCTGGATCATCTGGAACTGGCCCAGCTTCTGGCCGAACGCCTCGCGCTCCTGGGCATAGGCGACGCTCGCCTCCAGGGCTGCCTCGGCGATGCCCAGCGCTTGCGAGGCGATGCCGATCCGGCCGGCGTCCAGTACCTGCATGGCGATCTTGAACCCTTCCCCCTCGGCGCCCAACCGGTTCTCTACTGGGCACGCGTAATCCTCGAAGAGGATCTCGCTGGTGGCGCTGGCGCGAATGCCGAGCTTGGGCTCTTTCTTGCCTCGCGCAAAGCCCGGACGATCGGTCTCGATGATGAAGGCCGTGATGCCTCGGTGAGTGCGCTCCGGTTGCGTCATAGTGAAGAGGACGATGATGTCGGCCACCGGGGCTGACGTAACCCATGACTTGCGTCCATTGATGAGGTAGTGAGTGCCGGCATCATTCAGAACCGCCCGGCTGCGCATCGTGCCGGCATCGCTGCCGCTCATTGGCTCCGTCAGGCTATACGCGCCGATCTTCTCGCCGCTGGCCACCGGGACCAGGAAGCGCCGCTTCTGCTCCTCCGTGCCGAATCGCAGGAGGCCGTGGCACACCAGCGAATTGTTGACCGACATGATCGTGCCGTGGCTGGCGTCCGCCCTGCTGATCTCGGTCAGGGCCAGTGCGTACGCCAGGGTGTCCATGCCGACGCCGCCATACGCCTCCGGCACCTCGATGCCCATAAATCCCAGCTCGCCCATGCGGCGCACGGTCGCTAACGGGAACTCGCCACTCTCATCGTGTTCGGCCGCGATCGGGGCGATCTCCTTCCGCGCGAAGTCGCGCGCCGCCTCCTGGATCATGCGGTGCTCTTCCGTGATGAAGTCGAACATAGTCGTCCTCCTGGGTGGGTGTGCGGGTCACGCGTCGCCGGCGCGCGCCGTCAGCAGGCGCAGCGCCGCGGCGTAATCGGTCTTGCTCAGCTCCAGGCCGGCCTCCCAACGGTGCCGTTCGGCCAGCCAGAAAGGCCCGTCCGGGCCGGCGATCACCTCCGCCGGCAAGCGGGGCCGCACCGTCGGCTGGGTGAACCGGCCGCTCAGCGAGGTGTCGTAGACCGCCGTCGGGTCCAGCGCGTGCGAGTCAACGGCCTCGATCAGGGGCGCCGCCTCCGCCGGCGGCATGAACGTGAAGAAGGAGATCCGCCCCGCGTCTCGCCGCGCCTGGCAGGCCAGGCACAGCCAGCCCTGCTGCGCCCGGCGCTCGCGCCCGCCGCGCGGATAGCCCGCCAGAGGGAAGTGCCAGAAGTGCAGCGCCAGGTCGGCGTCTCGCGGCACGCGCGCCGTTTCCCCACGGCGGGCCTCCAGGCGCAGGCTCCGCGGCCCAACGATCAGCCGCTTCCCGCTCCGCCAGATCCGCTTGAGAAGCGTCTCCCCGCCCGCGGCCACGGCGAGGCCCATCGGGAAGCCGGCCAGGCAGGCGATCAGATTGAGCGAGGCGTTGCCGGGCATCAGGCGGCTCGCAAGCAGGCGCACCAGAGTGAACCCGACGACGTAGCCGACAACGAGCATGGGCAGCACCGCCAGGCGGATGCCGGCATGCTCCGGGTCGCCGTGGAACGTGATCGTGGGTTCGTCCGATGGTATCATGGTCGGGATGCGCCACTTTGCCGAGGGCGGGCCGCGCTCGCCCGGTCCAATGGTAGTCTTGCCCCACCTTTCTGACAAGCGTGGTATGACGCGACGCGGTATGGCCCCAGACGCCCTGGGAGGCCAGCGATGAGCGAGCGCCCCGAGGCGCGCTTTGCCGAGCTGGTGATCAACATCGAGGCGGCGCTCGCCGGCACCTTTCACTACCACATCCCCACCGACTTGCGCGGTACGCTGCTGATCGGCCACCTTGTCGAGGTGGAGTTCGGCCGCCGCCTGGCCCAGGGCATCGTCGTCGCCCTGGCCGATCAGGCGCCCGTCCCGGAGACGAAGCCGATCATCGGCCTGATCGACCCCGGACCCGTTGTCCAACCGTGGCAAATCGCCCTCGCCCGTTGGCTCGCCGATACCTACCTGGCTCCCCTGAACGCCTGCCTGCGCCTGATGTTGCCCCCCGGTCTCACCCGCTGGGCGGACGTCACGTTGGACGTCGATCCCACCTGGGACGGCGCGGGCCGGCTGACGGAGACGCAGCGCCGGCTCGTCGATCTCTTGGAGAAGCGGGGCTTCCTGCGTGGGCGCCAGATCCGGCGGGCGCTCTCCGGAGAGAAGCGCTGGGAAGACGCCGCCAATCAGCTCGTGCGCCGGGGCATCCTGCGCAAAGCCACCGTGCTCGACCCGCCACGCGTGCGGCCCCGGCGCGTGCGCACCGCCGAGCTGAGCGCCGGGCCGAAGCAGATCTGGGCCGCGGCGACTGAGATAGGCCGGGCCAGCAAGGCGGCGGACGCTTTGGCCTATCTGGCGATGAGCATCGACCCGCTGCCGGCAGAGCCAGACGTCCTCGCGGCGACCGGGGCGACCGTGGCCCACCTGCGTCGCCTGGAACGGGAAGGGCTGGCGCGGCGGGTCGCCGCCACCGAGCTGGCCGTCCCCCTGGCCGAACCGGCCGCCGTGCCGGAGCCGTTGCGCGACGCCGTTCGCGCGCTGCCCGCGCCAGGATCCGCCGTGGACCCGGCAGCGCTGGCGGCGCTCGTCGAACAGAACTTCGCCCGGCTGGAGATGCAGCCGGCGGCCATCAGCCTGATCATCCCGCCCAAGGCGGTGCCGGCCCACATCTTCCGCCTGCGTGGCGCGGCTGTCTACCACGACATCCTGACCCACCTGGCCGCGGCCGCCCAGCCGGTCAGCCTGACCGACCTCTACGCGGCCACCGGCGCCAACCTGAACCACCTCCGTCGCCTGCAGGCGCGCGATCTGATTCGGCTCGGGGCCGAGGAGGTATGGCGCGATCCGCTGGCCGACCGCGACTTCGTGCCCGCGGAGACGCCACGTCTTACCGAAGATCAGGCCCGCGTCTGGGGCAGGATCAAGATCGCCCTGCTCGGTCTGGCTGACGAGCCTGCCGACGAACCTACCGACGCCCTCACGCCCTCATCCCCTCACCCCCTCACTCCCACCGCCCATCTCCCGTTCGTCCTCCACGGCGTCACCGGCAGCGGTAAGACCGAGATCTATATGCGGGCCATCGAGCACGTCCTGGCCGAAGGCAGGCGAGCCATTGTGCTGGTGCCAGAGATCGCCCTGACGCCCCAGACGGTGCGTCGCTTCGCCGCCCGCTTTCCCGGGCGCGTCGCCGTCTTGCACAGTCGGCTGAGCGACGGCGAGCGCTACGACACCTGGCGGCGGGCCCGGCGAGGCCTATTCGACATCGTCATCGGGCCTCGCAGCGCTTTGTTCACGCCGCTCGAGGACATCGGCATCATCGTCCTGGACGAGGAGCATGACGCTAGCTACAAGCAGTCGCCGCCGGTGCCGCCCCCGTACTACCACGCACGCGACGCGGCCATCGCTCTTGGCCACATGCTCGGTGCGCTCGTCATCCTGGGCAGCGCCACGCCCGACATCGTCACCTACCACCGGGCACGGGCGGGCGTCTATCGGCTCCTGGAGCTGCCCCGCCGCATCATGGGCCATCGCCAGCGCATCGAGAGCCAGGCCCGGCGCCTGGATCGGCCGAGCCACTACCGGCAGGACGCCGCCGATCCTGACGATGCCCTGACCATCCCGCTGCCACCCGTGCAGGTCGTCGACCTGCGGCAGGAGCTGCGCAGCGGCAACCGCAGTATCTTCAGCCGGGCCCTTCAGGCCGCCGTGACCGAGGCGTTGGCCCGCCACGAGCAGGTGATCCTGTTCCTCAATCGGCGGGGCACGTCTACCTTCATCCTCTGCCGTGACTGCGGTCTGGTGCTTAACTGCCCGCGTTGCGACATTCCCCTGACCTATCATCGGCCCCACCTGCAGCTTGTCTGCCATCACTGCGGCCGGCGCGAGCCCGTGCCCCAGGACTGTCCCCGCTGCCGCTCCGATCGCATCCGCTACTTCGGGCTGGGTACCGAGGAGCTGCAAGATCGGGTTGTCCAGACATGGCCAGGCGCCCGCGTCGTCCGTTGGGATCGCGACACGACGGCCGGCAGGGACTCCCACGAAACGATCCTGGCCAGCTTCGTGCACCAGGAAGCCGACATCCTGGTGGGCACGCAAATGATCGCCAAGGGGCTTGATCTGCCGCTCGTCACGCTCGTCGGGGTCATCTCCGCGGACGTCTCCCTCGGCCTGCCCGACTATCGCACGGGGGAGCGGACCTTTCAGGTGCTGACGCAGGTGGCCGGCAGGGCCGGCCGCGGGCTGTTGGGCGGGCGGGTCATTCTGCAGACCTATCAGCCGGAGCATTATGCCATCCAGGCGGCGGCGGATCACGACTTCATCGGCTTCTATCTGGACGAGATCCGCTTCCGCACCCAACAGAGTTACCCGCCCTTCCGGCGCCTGGCACGTCTGGTCCTGGCCGACCCGATCAACGATCGGGCGCGGCGCGAGGCGGAGCGCCTGGCGCACGCCTTGCGCCAGGCCACCGCCAACCTGGCCCTGGCGGCGACCGAGGTGCTCGGTCCGACGACGGCGTTCTTCAGCCGCCTGGACGGGCGCTATCGCTGGCAGGTGATCGTGCGGGCGCCCGATCCCACCCGGCTTCTACGCGAGGTCGCGCCGCCGTCGCCCTGGGTGGTGGACGTCGACCCGGTGAGCATGTTGTGATGACGAGGCGAGGGAAGATGGCCGGAAAGCAGAACGGCAGCGCGCGGGCGCTGCCGGCAGGTGCCCCCGGGCCGACTCGAACGGCCAACCTACGCGTTAGGAGTGCGGTGCTCTGTCCATTGAGCTACGAGGGCGTGTGCCCGCTCATTCTAGCAGATGTCCGGAGGGGCGTCTAGCCGTGGGTGAGCGCCTGCCCTTCTTCGTCTACGGCACCTTGCTGCCCGGCCAGCCCAATGCCGGCATGCTGCTGCCTGCCGCTGCGAAGTCGGAGCCTGCCATCTTCCCGAACGGGCGCCTCTTCGATCTCGGCCCGTTCCCCATGTTGCTGGAAGGCGCGGGCGGACCGGTGCACGGCCTGCTTGTGACGGTGCGGCCCGGCTCATACGAGCCCGTCCTGCGCCTGCTCGACGCCCTGGAGCGCTTCGATCCCCCTGCGCCGGCGGACAGCCCCTATCGCCGCCTGGCCCGACCGGTGATCGTCGGCGAGCACCGGGTGCGCGCCTGGGTCTACCTGGGGCGCAAGGCGCTGGTTGCCGGCAGGCCGATTGTCCCCGCGCGCAGCTGGGCCGATCACGTCGCCGGTCGAGTGGACCGGGTGCAACATTGGTGGGACAATTTCACCGTCCTCTTTCCCGCCAACGAGGCGGCCGGAAACGCCGCCGGCCCGCAAGAAAGGCCGCCGGCCGAACCACCGCCACAGGATGATGCAGCATGAAACGGATCGGAGTCTTGACCAGTGGCGGCGACGCGCAGGGGATGAACGCGGCCGTGCGGGCCGTGGTGCGCACCGCAATCGACCAGGGGCTGGAGGTCTACGCCATCTACGAGGGATACCGGGGCATGGTCAACGGGGGCCGGCAGATGCGGCCCATCGGCTGGACCGACGTGGGCGGCATCCTGCATCAAGGTGGCACCATCATCGGTTCCGCCCGCTGCCAGGAGTTCCGCACCCGCGACGGCCGGCTGCGGGCCGCCCGCAACCTGATCCAGTGCGGCATCGACGGCCTGGTCATCATCGGCGGCGACGGCAGCCTGACCGGCGCCAACGTCCTCCAGTAAGAGTGGTCCGGCTTGCTGGCCGACCTGCTGGCCGACGGATCGATCACTGAGGAGGAAGCGGCTGCGCACCGCCAGGTCCGCGCCGTTGGCCTGGTCGGCTCGATTGACAATGACATGTACGGCACCGATATGACGATCGGGACCGACACCGCCCTGCAGCGCATCACCGAAGCCGTGGACGCCATCTCGAGCACGGCGGCCAGCCATCAGCGCAGCT
>JBFGLK010000195.1:0-6235 GCA_041576195.1 Promineifilaceae bacterium (SeqCode) | reverse complement strand
GGCACGCCCTCGTCCGCGGCCCCAATGTAGGCCAACACGGCGCCCACAGGCACCGTCACCCCTTCAGGTACCAGGATCTTGAGCACGACGCCGGCCACCTCGGCCGTGGCCTCGGTCGTCACCTTGTCGGTCTCGATCTCCAGCACCGGCTCGTATTGCTCGACCGTCTCGCCTTCCTGCTTCAGCCAGCGGGCGATCGTGCCTTCGATGACTCCTTCGCCCATGTGTGGCATGACTATCTCAGTCGCCATCTCCGCTCCTTGAGGTGCGCGGCCGGCGCACGACTACTCGTAGAAAAGGGGATACCCGGCCGGATCGGCCTCATTCATCAGATCGTACACAGCCCGGACGATATCCTCGGCATTCGGCTTGGAGAAGTAATCGCCGTCGGAGCCGTAGGCCGGCCGATGCGCCCGGGCCGTAAGCGTGCGCGGCTCGACGTCCAGCCACCAGAAGCCGCCCCGCTTTTCCAGGACCTCCTGCATCATGTAACTGGTCGCGCCGCCCGGCACGTCCTCGTCGACGAAGAGGACCCGGCTCGTCTTCTTGAGCGACTCCACGATGACGCCGGGGATATCGAACGGCAGCAGCGTCTGGACGTCGACGATCTCCACCTCGATGCCCACAGCAGACAGCCGCGTCGCGGCGTCGAGGGCGATGCGACACAGAGGGCCGTACGTGACCAGCGTGACGTCACTCCCCTGACGCAACACCTCGGGGACCCCAAGCGGCACGGTAAACGCGCCGATGTTGTCTGGCAATCGTTCCTTGAGCCGATAGCCGTTAAGCACTTCGACGACGATGCCCGGCTCGTCACCCTGCAGCAGGGTGTTGTAGAAGCCGGCGGCCTGCACCATGTCTCGTGGCACGAGCACGTGCATGCCGCGCAGCAGGTGAATCGCGCCGGCCATCGGCGATCCCGAGTGCCAGATTCCTTCCAGGCGATGGCCCCGCGTTCGCACGATCACAGGCGCCTTCTGCCCACCCTTGGTGCGCCAGTGGAGCGTGGCCAGATCGTCGGAGAGGATCTGAATCGCGTAGAGGAGATAGTCAAGGTACTGGATCTCGGCGATGGGGCGCAAACCGCGAAGCGCCAGGCCAATCGCCTGGCCAATGATGGTCGCCTCGCGGATGCCGGCGTCTGAGACGCGGAGCGGTCCGTACTTTTCCTGCAGGCCAGCGAAGGCCTGGTTGACGCCGCCGAGGCGACCCAGGTCCTCGCCAAACGCCACGACGCGGGAGTCGCGGGCCAGGATGGCATCGAAGCAGGCGTTGAGCACCTCGAAGCCGCTGACGACGGGCGAATCTTCCGAGAAGACCGGGCGGATCTCGGGCACGAGCAAAGCGGACTTGGCGGAGACGCTGTACAGGTGCGAGTGATAGCGGTCGGCGGTGGCGGCGCGCTGGCGTTTCTGCCAGTCGACGAGGCGACGCTTTGCTGGCATCGCCTCGTGGCGCACCGCCAGCAGCGTCTCGTCGGCCGCCCGGAGGATGTCGCGCCGCAGCGGCATCTGCAGGCGCGCCAGCTCACGCCGCGTGCGCTCCAGCGCCTCACCGTGGGCCGACTGGCCGGCGATCTCGGCGATCAGGTCGACGACCTCCTGGCGCTCCTGGCGTAACGGAGCGAGATAGCCCTCCCAGGCCTGACGCCGAACCCGCTCGACGTGCTTGCGTTCTGCCCGCTCGATCTCGTCCAGCTCGTCGGCCGTGGCCACGCCGCGGTCGATCATCCAGGCGCGCATGTGGCGCAGGCAGTCCGCCTCCTCTTCCCAGGCCAGGCGCTCAGCCGGCTTATAGCGCTCGTGGCTGCCAGAGGTCGAGTGGCCTTGCGGCTGCGTCATCTCGGTCACATGGATGATTGCCGGCACGTGGTCGCGCCGCGCTTCCGTGACCGCCTGTCGGTATGTGGCCAGTAGTGCCGGATAGTCCCAGCCGGGCACCCGGTAGAGGGCGAGGCCACCGGGGACGCCTGGGCGGCGACGGAAGCCTTCCAGCAGGGCGCCGACGTCGGACCCGCTGACCTGGTATTCGTTTGGCACCGAGATGCCATAGCCATCGTCCCAGATGGACAGCACGACCGGGATCTGCAGGACGCCGATGGCGTTCACCGCCTCCCAGAAGACGCCTTCGGCACAGGAGGCGTTGCCGATGGTGCCGAAGGCAACCTCGTCGCCCCCGTGAGAAAAGTCGGTCAGATGATGCAATCCAGGTAGCTGACGGAAGAGCAGCGACGCCTGGCCCAGTCCTACCAGCCGGGGCATCTGCGAACCGGTCGGCGACAGGTCTGGCGAGGAGTTCTTCATTCCTGTCTGGCGCCGCCAACTGCCGTCAGGGCGCAGGCTACGCGTGGCGAAGTGGGCGTTCATGGAGCGCCCGGCGGTCGCCGGCTCGGCTTCTACGTCGGCGTGGGCATAGAGTTGAGCGAAGAACGCCGGCAGCGTCATGATGCCGGTGGCCAGGGCGAAGGTCTGGTCGCGATAGTAGCCGGAGCGATGGTCTCCATCCCGGAAGGCATGGGCCATCGCCAGCTGGGCCACTTCCTTGCCGTCGCCGAAGATGCCGAATTTGGCTTTGCCGCTGAGCACTTCGCGGCGTCCGATCAGGCTGGCCTGGCGACTGCGGACGCCGAGGCGATAGTCGGCCAGGATGGCATCCGCAGTAAGGGGAAGGTCGTCCGGCGCGCCGGTGGGTTCCGCGGCGCCTTCCGCGTCACCTCGCTGGGTGCGGGTCTGGGTGGGGGGATCACTCGACATAAAACGACTATTCCTCGGCCTGTGGACTGTAGCGGAAGTTGTCGAAGGCGACACGCACACCGCCCAGGCCGAGGGTCTCGACCAGGAGCCCGATGTCTCCGGCGGTCGAGCTGCCGGAAATGGCGCTGCCTGCCCGACCCACTTCCTGGCCATTAACCGAGAAGACCATCTCGCTGCTGCCATAGTCAACGCGCAGCCGGTTCGTGGCGTTCAGGCCCTCGCGCACGGCTTTGGACTCGAACCAGCCATCATTGACCAGCGGGTCGGCGACGGCCTCGCAACCGTCCTCGCACCAGCCGATCCAGACGAAGCCGTCGCCGCTCACCTCGAAGAGGACGAAGTTGTCGGTTTCATTGTCGGCGCGCAGCATGAGGCCAAAGCCATTGTCCAGCGGGCCATCGACCTGCGTGGCGTCCAGTTCATAGATACCTTCACCAAGCGATTCCTTTCCCGCCGTGGCCCAGAACAGGCCTGTGTCGGCTTTTACATGGAGCTCGTAGACGCCGTTTGCCACTGTCCCTTCGACGTCGGCATTGTTGCCGCTGCCCCATGAGCCCAGCCGGTCGAACTCGTCGGTGAAGGCGCCATCGCCGCCACAGGCGGTCAGCACGCCAGCCAGGCCGGCGAGAAGGACGAGCAAGAACAGGGCGCGGCGCCCCGACTGGACGACAGGATTGCTCCTCATAAGAATCGTCTCCTTGTGATCTACCGGCAGAGGTCGGCACAGGCGTTGGGCCCGTCGCACCGGCAGCCTATTCTAGGCGATCACGCCCGGCTTGGCACGCTGCGACGCGCGGACGAACGGATACTTTGACAGGATGTTAACAAGATATTGAAGTGGACTTAACAGGGGGCGCTATGCTGGGGAACGTTTCGGCAAGCCTCGCTTCGCTTGCCTCACCTCCTCCGGACGAGCGCCGTGACTTCCCGGCTTCACGGCGCTCGTTGCTTTCCTGGCCGCTCAGCCGATCAGCATAGCGTCGCCAAATGAGAGAAAGCGATAACCGGCGTCCAGGGCTTCCGCGTAGGCGCGGCGGACGGGCTCCAGGCCCGCGAAGGCCGCCACCAGCATCATGAGCGACGAGCCGGGCAGGTGGAAGTTGGTGATGATGACGTCGACGACGCGAAAGGCATAGCCGGGATAGATGAATAGATCGGTACGCTCCTGGATGGCGGCGACCGGTTTCCAGGGGCAGTAGCCTGGTGGCGGGGCCAGACTGGCCTGCTGGAGTGAGCCGGTGATGCCGGCACTGCGCCAGGCCGCCGTCTCCAGGACGCGCACGCTCGTCGTGCCGACGGCCACGACGCGCCCACCGGCCAGCTTGGCCTCGTTGATGCGCCGCGCCGCCTCGGGCGTGATCCGGGCCCACTCGCTGTGGATGACGTGGTCGTGGACCACGTCCGCCTCCACTGGCTTGAACGTGTCGAGCCCGACATGCAGGGTCACTGTCTCAAAGAGCACGCCGCGGGCGCGCAGCCCGAGGAGCAGCTCGGGCGTGAAGTGGAGCCCCGCCGTCGGGGCGGCGGCCGAACCCTCGGGCCGCGCATAAACGGTCTGATAGCGCTCGCGGTCGGCCAACGGCGTGTGAATGTAGGGCGGCAACGGCGCCTGGCCCAGCTCGTCGAGGAGCCCTTGCAGCGGCCGGTCGAAGGTGAGCTCACGCTGCGCCCCATCGAGCACGGCGATGACGGTCGCTCGGACCGGCGCCGGGTCGCCGCCGGGGCCCAGGAGTTGAAGCTGCACCCCCTGGGTGACGCGACGGCCCCCGACAAGGGCGCGCCAGCGGCGCTCGCCCAGGCGCTCCAGGAGCAGCAGCTCGACCCGCCCGCCGGTTGGCTTGCGGGCCAACAGCCGTGCCGGCAGCACCCGGCTGTCGTTGGCGACCAGGATGTCGCCCGGCCGCAGCCAGTCGAGCAGGTCGGTGAAACGCCGGTGCGCCACGGCGCCGCTCGCCCGGTCAAGGTGCAGGAGGCGGCTCTCATCCCGGCGCGCCAACGGCGTCTGGGCGATACGCTCCTCGGGTAGCTCGTAGATGAAGTCGGCGGTCTTCCAGGTCATGTCCGGCGGCGGGGACGTCATCCGGCGCCTAGCGGCGGAATATGCGAATGACGATGTTGAGCAGGATCGTGCCGATCAGGCTGACGAGGATCATGGTCGCCAGTGGGAAGTAGAGTCGAAGGTTTTCGCGCTCGACGCGGATGTCCCCGGGCAGGTTGCCAAGCCACGGGAGGTAGCGGCTGGCGAGCAGGAGTAACCCGCCGGTGAAGGCGATGACCAGCCCAATGATCAGGAGCAGGCGTCCCAGATCGGCCATGGTTAGAAAAGCGAGGGCTGGGCGGCGTCGTCGCCGGCCCGCGGTGCCGGCAGGGGCAGGCCCAGATGCTCATAGGCATGCGGCGTGGCCAGGCGACCGCGCGGCGTGCGCTCGAGGAAGCCCAACTGCAACAGGTAGGGCTCGACCACGTCCATGATCGTGTCCGACTCCTCGCTGATCGAGGCGGCGATTGTCTCCAGGCCCACCGGTCCGCCGCCAAACTTCACGATCACCGAGCGCAGGACGCGGCGATCCAGATCGTCCAGGCCAAGATGGTCGATTTCCAGCAGCGCCAGAGCGGCCTCCGCCGCCGCCCGGTCGATCGCGCCCTCGCCGCGCACCTGGGCGTAGTCGCGCACGCGCCGCAACAGGCGCAAGGCGACGCGGGGCGTGCCCCGGGCGCGCCGGGCGATCTCCCGCGCGCCGGCGCCGTCGATTGGCACCGCGAGCACGCGGGCGCCCCGGGCCACGATTTCCTCAAGCGCCGCCTGATCGTAGAAGTCCATGCGATGGACGGCCCCGAATCGCGCCCGGAGCGGCGACGTAATCAGCGCCAGCCGAGTCGTGGCGCCGATCACGGTGAATCGCGGCAGCTTAAGGCGCACGTTCTTAGCCCCGGGGCCCTTGCCGACGACGATGTCAAGCACGAAGTCCTCCATCGCCGGGTAGAGGATCTCTTCGACGGCGCGACTGAGGCGATGGATCTCGTCGATGAACAGGATGTCGCTGGCGCGCAGGTTGGTGAGGATGGCGGCGAGGTCGCCGGCACGCTCGATCGCCGGACCGGCCGTCGTGCGAATGCTGACGTTCATCTCGTGGGCGATGATGTAGGCCAGCGTCGTCTTGCCCAGGCCGGGCGGGCCGTGAAACAGCACGTGGTCGACCGGCTCCGATCGCGCCTGGGCCGCTTCGAGCAGGATACGCAGGTTGGCCTTCAGACGCTCCTGTCCCGTGAACTCGTCCAGCCGCTGCGGTCGAATGAGGCCGTCAAGCGTCTGGTCTTCGGCGCGACGTTGCGGGGACAGTGTCTGGCGAGTGGAGTCTGGCTCGGGCATGGGGCGATTATACGACCTCCGGAGGGGGATGACGAACAGGCCTGACAGCCCGGCGCGACGTTTTGGGTCGGACGTGCCGCTCGAGTACAATCATCCCACTACGCGTAGGAGG
>JBFGLK010000194.1:0-6287 GCA_041576195.1 Promineifilaceae bacterium (SeqCode) | reverse complement strand
CTGCCGGGGAATCTCCCCGGCGGTCTCCATTGCCCGCCCTCCGGGCGATCACTATAATGCGAAGGACCGGCAGCCGCCGGGTGGACCCGCACTGGACAAGCGCACCATGGTACCGATCTATCGAAGCGACGGAGAGTGGGTGGGAGTGTATGAACAGGGCCACCTCTTCACGAAGGATGGCGAATGGGTGGGCTTCGTCGTCGGCCGCGAAGCCTTCGACACCAGCGGCCGCTATCTGGGGTTTCTGAGCGACGACCGGCGCCTCCTGCGCCAGCGCACGGTGACCAAATCGCCGGCCCGCCGGCGCCCGCCCGAGCGACCGGCCCGCCCCTTGATCCCGAGCACAATGCCCCTGGCCCCCATGCTGCGGGGCCTGCCATACCAGATCATCGACGTCTTCGAGGAGTACGCGGATCGCTTCCGGTACGTTTCGGACACGAAGCCGGACATGGATTGAGAGCCGTCATGCAAGGTAAGCGCGTCATTCAGTCACAGGTTACTCTGACCCATTTGATGGGTCCCGAAAGCGCCAACACGATGGGCAACGTCCACGGCGGCATCATCATGAAGCTGTGCGACGAGGCCGCGGGTATGGCGGCTACCAAGCACGCGCAACGGCCGGCCGTCACGGTCGCCGTGGACTCGATGACCTTCCTCTCGCCGGTGCAGATCGGCAACCTGGTCACCGTGGCCGCCGAGCTCTCGTGGGTCGGTCGCACGTCGATGGAAGTGCGCACAGTCGTCACGGCCGAAGATGTCATCGGCGGCCAAATGACGCATACCAACACCGCCTACTTCGTCTACGTGGCCCTGGACGAACGGGGACGACCGACGCCGGTGCCGCCGCTGGTCCTGGAAACAGCCGACGAAAAGGCGCGCTTCGAGCGCGGCGCGGCCCGGCAAGCGCACCGGCTGGCGCAGCGCCACCTGTGATCGTCCGCTCGCCCGCGCGCTGCCCGGCGGTGGCCGGGTTCGCCGCGGTGGGACCGGAGGGGTAGTTGTGGCCGGCCAGCTCGGGAGTGAGGCGCGCCGGCGGCTGTATCAGCTGCCTGGGGGCCTCCCTCCGCTGCTTGAGCACCTCGGGTTCACCGCCATCCTGCTCGGCTATCTCACCGTCTGGCTCCCCAATCGGGCCGCCGGGCTGGCTCTGTTGGGCCTGGAGCTGGCGGAGTGGCTGAAGTTCCTGCCGGCAGTGCAGTCGGGAGAGGTGGGGCCGCGGGGCGTCTTCTACCTGCCACCCATCTCGCTTGGCGTGCTCATGCTCCTGGCCAGCGTCAACTGGCCACGGGTGTCGGCAACCTGGGCCTGGCGCGGCCTGGCGCTGCTCGTCAGCCTCCTGGCTCTTCCACCGGTGGAGGCGCTGCTCGACGCGCCGGCGGAGCGCCTCCGCTCGGTCATCCTAATCGGCCTCGTCGTCATCGTCCTGACCGCTGTGGCGCTGGGATGGCTGGAGCGACTCGGCTTGCCCGCCAGGCTGGCGCTAGCTGCCGGGGTCGCTCTGGCGGGCGGGGCACTGCCGCTGCTTGTCTATCGCGAGGTGCGGGCGCTGGTCAGCTTCCTGGTCGGCACGCCCCTGGGCGTGGGCGTGGGCGTCTGGTTGCACGCCATCGGGCATGCGCTGGTCCTGGCCGCCGTGGTCTGGAGGGTCCGTGAGAAGCGGCCGGCGAGGGTTGCCGGCAGATAAAAAAAGACGATGTCGCGCATCGTCTTTTGGGATTCGGGGAACGGGGCTGTGGGCGCCCGGCGGGCTATATGAGATGTTCTTTGATGTAGTTGACGGCTTCCCCAACGGTCGTGATCTTCTGCGCCTCTTCGTCCGAGATCTCGCCCTCAAACTCCTCTTCAACGGCCATGATCAGCTCGACCAGGTCCAGTGAGTCGGCCTCCAGGTCCTCGCGAAAACGCTTGTCAGCGACCACCTGGTCCTCATCAACGCCGAGCAGTTCCACAATGATGCCGCGCACACGGCTTTCCACATCACTCATTTACGGGTTCTCCTTCCATGATCGACAATCGTCTGGCGCCCGCTAGCGCCACGATGGCGACTGGCACGAGCGAAAGATAGCAGGCATAAGATTGAAAATGTGAAGCAATTTTAGGATTGCCGCCCGGAAAGTCAAATAGCTGCCCATGACCGGTCCGGTCCAACCACGGCCTGCCGGTAGTGAAAACCCCGGGGGTGGGTCACGAGTTACGGCGGCGCGGTCGGTCGGGCCATGGCGAGGCCGAACAGCAGCAGGAAGGAGCCGGCCAGGTCTACGAGGAAGAACGTGTGGTCGACGAGTCCATGGGCCAAGAGGCCAGCCAGTGCCGCGGCAATGCCTATCTGCGCCGGTTCCCACCGCGGCCACGTCTCCCGACGCCAGCGACCGAGCTCCCGCGCAAAGGCGCCGCACAGGGCCAGGCCGGCCACGAGCCCGGGCACGCCCAGGCGGGTGGCGAAATCCAGGAACAGGTTGTGTGGGTGACTGAGATTAGGCTCACGCCAGGCTGCATCGAAGAGGTAGGCGCCGCGATACGCGTAGAGGAAGTTGTCCAGGCCTACGCCGGTCCAGGGTTGATCGAGTGCCATGTTGAGGCTGGCCCGCCAGAGGTTGAGGCGGAGAAACCCGGTCTCGCCGCGCGGGTCGAGGCGGGCCGCCAGGGCCGGCACCTGCCAGGCGAGCGCCAGCGCCAGCAGCCCGAGCGCCAGGGCGCCAGCGACCCAGGGCCACGCGCGGCCGCCACGCGCCTGGCGCCAGGCGACGAGCAATACGAGCGACGCTGCCGGCAGCCCCAGAAAGAGTGCCCCCTTGCTGAATGTCAGTAGCCAGGCCGCGGCGACCACGAGCAACAGGAGAGCGTAGCCCAACCGCCGGCGCCGCCCACCGAACAGGACCAGAGCGGCCAGGATCGGCCAGACGCGCCCCAGGTAGAGGGCCACGTTGTTAGGTGACCCATAGATGGACCGCAACCGCGGCAGGCCGGCCTCGGCGGTGATCAGATTCTGGCCGAGAGCGAATTGGCCGAGCCCGATTGCCGCGACGACGCCACCGCCGACCAGGAAGGCCGCCAGGATGATGCGCCACTCGCGAGGCTCAAGGCGCACGACCCGCAGCATGAAATAGAGCAGCGTCGGCTCCAGGAGCACCGTACGCCACTCGTTCAGGGCCACGTCCTGCCGGGCGGTGAACGGCAGCGAGAGCGTGGCCACCGCCAGCAACGCCAAAACGGCCCAATCGGCCGCCGCCAGGCGCGGCCGGCGCCACGCCGGGCGCGCCGCGTGGTCGCCGGCGCGCCGCGCCACGTAGGCGCTCCAGACGGCGACGCCTGCGGCGGCCAGCGTCACCAGGATGAAGACCTCAATAGGGGAAAAGCGGTAGCCGAGCATCGGCTTGGGGCGCACGCTCCAGGGAAGCGTCGCGGCGATGAGGGCCAGTCCCCAGGCGGGGCGCCAGTAAATCAGGACAAACAAGGCGCCGAGTGCTGCCAGGTAGACGAAGAAGGATGGGGCCACGTAGAACGTCGAGGCCGCCGCCGCGGTCAGGGCCAGTCCGGGCATATCGCCGAGCCGGCGATAGATGCCGGCACTCTGCTCCCCCCAGGTGAGCCAGCCCGTCAGGGTTATCAGGAGCGCCAGGAGGCCGGCCAGCGCCAGCTGCGAGCGATCGGCCAAGCGCCGCCAGGCTGCCGCCAACCGTGCGCCCGGCTCACCCCAGTCCGCTCGCCGGGCGGCCACGGCGCCGCCGATCACGCCCATGAACGCCAGCGCGGCGAGCGCGCCTTCCCCAAGCCGCAGGCCGCGAACCGGCGGCCGGTCCATGACCGAGAAGCCGCTGAGGGCCCACTGGTCCCAGCCCCGATAGGGCTCCAGGCGCAGGAGGTGCTCGCCCGGCGGCAGGTCCCGGGCGACGGGCTCCACGGCCATGTAGTCCTCCGCCGGGTCGGCCGCGGTCAGCACGAGCATGGAACGACCTCGCTCGTCTCGCGGCAGGGCATTGGCCGGCCGGCCGTCGACGGTAATAATGAATCGGGCGCGGTAGTCCGCGCGGCGCACGCGCAGGCCGATATCGGTGCCATTGAACCGGAACGTCGCGGCGTTGGCCGCCGGGTCGGCGACATCGCCCGTGTTCGGGGCATCGGCGCCGAACGCCGGCGAGAAGCGCCAGTCGCCGTGGAACTGCTGCGCCGGATCGGCGGCGTCGGCCAGATGGAATCCAGGCATCGCCACGCCCGAGGCGGCCAGCGGCGGCGCTGCCTGGAGCGCGGATTCTGCCGCCCGACCGGCGATGCTAAAGCCGGCGCGCGGATCATCCGCCGGCGCGGCGATCGCCCAGTTCTCCAGAAACATGACTCCCATCCACGGCCACTCCCGTTCGGCCCTGGCGAGGCCGGCGCGGATCCAGGCGGCTTGCGTCGCCGCGTCGATCGCCGCGCCACCCCAGATCGACGGGCGGCCGCTCCAGTCGGCCGGCAGACTGTTCCAGCCCCAATTGCCGGCCCAAAGCGCCTTGCCGGCATCGCCCTCGGCCACCATCCGCTCCCGCAACAGGATAGCCCGGCTGAAGTTGAAGTGGTCGGCGGCTATCCGGCGCTCCTCTGGGCCGTCGTCGAAGCCATAGGGCTTGGCGGCGACGATGTCAAACGCGCCGGCCACGCCCTCCTCGTAGAGGAGCTGGAGATAGCGCACGTCCGACAGATTGGCCGGGCCGGTCTCGACCGTGGGCGCCAGCGGCGCGGCGACGATGAGGGCATCAGCGTCCGCAGCTCGGATCGCCTCGGCCGCTGCGGCCAGGATCGCGGCATAGGCGGCGGCGTTGACCGGCCCGCCGCCCCAATGGCTGGCCAGGTTAGGCTCGTCCCAGACGATGTAATGGCGAATGGACGGGCCGAAGCGCGCCGCGAACGCCCCGGCCCAGGCGGCGAAATCCGCCGGCTTCGCCGGCGGGGCGTAGCCCAGCGCCGGGTCGCCGTCCAACAGGGGTACCAGCTCCAGGCCGGCGCCGGTGACGGCGCCAGTTAGCGCGCTGGCGGCCTCCCAATCGAACGATGGCGTGAAGGCGAATGGTTGCTTGAGATGGGTTATGCCGGCAGCGCGCATGCGCTCCAGATGGTCCGCCCAGGTGGCTCGAGGCAGGTCGTGGAGGTCGACGTTGATGCCGAGGCGGACGCCCCCGCCCACGATTGGTCCGGGCAGGCGTTCCGGGATGCCGCGGCTGAGAAAGGCCCGCCGCTGGGCCATCGCCCCGGCGCCCAGGCCGGATAGCAGCGCGATCAGGAAGAGGATGAGGGCGGTCAGTCGCGGCCGCGAGGCGCTCATGGCTGCCAATAATACCGCAGGGCCCACCCGCGACGCATCCCGGCCTGGCCGGCGCAGGACAAGCGATGGGGTTCAGTCTGGCGGGAGTCGGAGAAGTGGCCGGCCCGACCGCGGGGTTACTCGCCGGAGAAGTCGTTGTCGTCGACGGGCACCCGGGTGGGCAGTGGCAGGACTTCGGCCGGCGAAGCGTCCGCCGTGATGGCGGTGCCATACGGCGCCCAGGTCGGGTGGCTGGCCGGGGTGTCGTCCTGGATGAGCCGAACGGCGGCCAGCGTGGTCAAGTCGAACAGATAGAGCTTGTGGTCGAAGACGAAAACCAGCTCCTGACCCGTCGGCCCCCAGCTCATGAACTGCTCGTCGCGTGGGAAGCGACTGATCTCCCCAGGCGGCGGGTAGACCTGACTTGCGTTGCTGCCGTCGCCATCCATGATCCAGAGTGTGTAACCGCTGCGATCGCTCTGGGCCGGGTCCTGCGTCTGCAAATAGGCCAGCCGCCCGGGGCTCGCGCCGGCCCAGTGGGGATGGCTCCACATGCCGCTCTGTCTGGCCAGAGGCACGGCCACCGGCGCGCTGCCACCCGCGGAGATGTTGGCTGCCCAGGTGTCGAAGACGGCGGCGCTGTCGTCGTCGCCACCATGGCGAGTAAATGCCAGGATCGTTCCGTCGGGCGACCAGGTAAGCGAGGGCACCCAGACCCAGTCGCTGCGCGTGTTGAACTCGACGAAGCGCTGGACCGGAAGCCGCTCGGGATCTTCGTCTTCCGGCGGCAGGCTCAGGACGCCGACCTCATCCGCAAACGCGAAGGCGATCTGGTCGCCCTCGGGAGACCAGGCGTAGTTGCCACCCCACCAGCCGTAGGTGGCGGGGTAGGCCTCGACGATTTGGCGGGGCTCAAAGGGCCGGTCCGGGTTTTGGCCGACATCGCCCAGCCACAGATCGTTGTTGGCCTCCCAGCCGGGCGGAAGCTCGGTCGCTTCGGCCGTCGTGT
>JBFGLK010000193.1:0-6307 GCA_041576195.1 Promineifilaceae bacterium (SeqCode) | reverse complement strand
TGCACCTCGTAGCCCCAGCCGCGACGCTGGACGTAGGGCACGTCGAGCAGGCCGAGCTCGGTGACCAGGCGATCGGCGATGGCCGCGCTTTCGGCGAACGGCAGCGGCTGGGTGTCGAAGCCCATGTTGTAGCGCAGGTCTTCGAAGATGAACTCGCCGCCGTTGTAGGCGGTGACGCGACGGTCGCCGGCGAAGATGCGGTAGGCGCCGGGCTGGCCGGAGCCGTCCGCGGGCATGCCGGCATACCAGTCGAAGTAGACGTCGCCAGTCACGCCGAACTTAGCCGCCCAGGCGCGCAGCGCCTCGAGGTCGATCGGTTGGTCGAACGTCTGGGGCAGCTGGTAGGTGGTCGCCCGCTCGATCGTGGGCAGCGTGGCGTCGAGGGTCAGGGTGGCATTGGTGAAGGGGCCGCCAAAGCCCTCGCCGCCCCCGCCGCCGCCCATGGCGCGCTCGCTCTGTATGGCGCCGGGGAAGATCGACGTGGCGTCGCCGCCGGCGCCCGCCACCGGGGCCTCCGTGGGGACGGGTAGCGGCGCGGCGGGTGGCTCCGCGACCGGAGCCGCCATTTCTTCGGTGACGGTGGAGGCCGCTTCCGTCGGCGCCGGCTGGGCCGGCTGGGCGGCTTCAGTGGGCACGACGGCCACGGCGGCCGGCTCTTCGGGCCGGCCGAGCTGGTTGTTGAACAGGCTCCAGCCGACAAAGGCGATGACGACAACCGCCGCCAGGCCGGCCAGAGAATAGGCAGTGCGTTTCATGGTTAGACTTCCTTGCCAGCGCTCCCACCAGAGGGAGCGCCAGGGTTTTTTTTGTGTTTTTTCCGTTGCCTTGTGCAGCAACTGCTGGCGCAATTGGCGCTTGAACGTGGGCCGCGGCTGTATCTGGTGGGCCGCCGCCACGAGCTGTCGGGTGAAGCGGGCCGTCTCCTCGAGCATCGGTTCGTCCGTCTCGAGCGTCTGGCCACGCAGCAGGGCGGTCAGCAGGCGGTCGAACTCGTCGGCCTGCCGGGGATCATTGGGAGCCTGGTCGGGCTGGTTCATGGCATCTACTCCTGCGCGGCGATGTTGAGCTGGGCCTGCAGGTCGCGGACCCCCCGGTGGAGAAGCATGCGCACGGCGGGCTCGGGCTTACCCAACGTCTGGGCGACTTCCGTCACCTCGAGGCCGCCGAAGATGCGCAGGGCAACGGCCTCCGCCCGGTCAGGCGAGAGGGTGCGCAGCTTGCGCGCCACCTGGGCCATCTGCACGCTGTGCTCGACGATGGCCTCCATGCTCTCCGAAGACGCCTCGCCGGCGTCGACGATCCACTCGGTCTCCTCGCTGAGCGAGACCTGTGGCCGGCGCCGGCGATAGTGATCGATCACCTTGTTGCGCGCGATGCGCAGCAGCCAGGCCCGGAAGGCCCCGGTGCCGCGATACGAGTCCAGGTGCTCGAACGCCTCCAGGAAGGTCTGTGAGGTCAGGTCTTCTGCGTCGTGAACGTCGCCGACGCGAGCCAGAAGATAGCGGTAAACGCTGGTCATATGTCGGTCATACAGGAGCGCGAACTCCTGGGGTGATTGGCGCGCCTGGCGCACCAGCCAGCCGTCGTCGGATGAGCCTGGCGCCGCCGGCTGGTCGGCCATTACACGCATGAGGTTCCAAAGCTGAATGCCTGCAAACATCGCTTGCCTCTCCATGTCTCTGCCTATAATGTCGTTTCAGGATAGGGGTTTATAACACCCAATGCCAGGGGCTTTTGTGCGAACCGTCTATGCGTTATGACGTAGACTGGGGGCCGGGGGTTCCGTGGAGGCGGCGAGGCGGGGCGGTGCCTGTCGGGCTATCCTCTGGTCGGATGGTCGCCGGTCGTCGGCGCGGGGCGCGGCTAGGTGGCTGCCGGCACGCCCGCCGCCCGGGGTCTCGGGGCGGCGAGGGGGCGCGCCGGGGGATCCGGCCCGGGCCCGGCCGGCGGGACGTCGATGACGGCCGGAAGGGGCCAGCCGTAGGCCAGGCCGTGCTGGCCCAGCAGCCGCAGGCGCTCCAGCTCGGTGAGCCGGGCCATGTCCTGATCGGTGAAGGCGCCGATCACGCTCTGGAGCCGGGCGAGGGCGTGAGCCTGGCTCTCGACCTGTACCGCCCGTTCCTGGGCGCCGGCCAGGGCATCGGCCACATCTGGCGGCAGGTCGATGGTCAGCAGCCGCACCCGTTTGAGGACGGCGCCCAGGGGGGTGAGTCGCTCCGCGCCGATGCCCCGGGCCAGCCGCTCCAGGCGCCCACGCCCGCCACCGGCGAACAGCTCGCCGATCGTCAGGGTGCTCATGGCGTGCTGCAGGGCGCTGCTTACCTCGCCGGCGACCAGGCGCTTGTGCGCCCGGGCCAGCCGGCGCGCCAGGCGGGCCAGCTCGGCCGGCGGCAGGCGCGCCGGCTCCAGCTGATAGGCCGCCTCCCAGTGGACCCTGAGGGGCACGCCGCCGTCGCTGTAGAGCTGGCTGGCGGCGGCGGTCGTCTCCGTGCCCAGCGGCAGCAGCCCGTCCACCGCCTCCAGGAACGGGCGCACCCGGTGCACGCCCGGCGGCAGCAGGCGGACGAAGGCGTCCTTGTCGCGGTCGACGACGACGGCCATCTGCTCGCCGGGCACGCGCACTGTGGCCCGGCGCAGCAGGGTGCCGGCCGCGCCGAGGAAGACGGCCACGCTGGCGGCCATGCCCGCCACGGGCCAGCCGCCGGCGTGGCTGATCAGAAGGGCGAGGCTGGCGAGAAGAAGGAAGAGTAGACGCGGCATGGGCGTGCTCCAGACTGGTTACGTGTATAATCAACACTAAGTATATTGTACATCACACACTTTGTCAATATGCCCGCCGTCGCATCCCTGGCCGCCGACTACCGGACTCCCCGACTACCCAACCAACAAACCAACAGACCAACCAGCCGACTACCCCCTGGATGCCCCCACCGCCCATCGTTGCTACAATGCCACCCACCGAGGAGCTTGGCATGAACCTGTTACCTGGCGCGGAACCGTTCTTCTTTCCCGGCGCGACGACCGGCCTGGCGGCCCGGGGGGAGGTAGGCTGCCTGATCTTGCACGGCTTCACCGGCGTGCCCGGGGACGTGCGTGGGTTGGGGGAGCACCTGGCCGGCCACGGCTACACCGTCTACGGCCCGCGCCTGACCCATCACGGCACGGATCCGGCGGATCTGAACCGCTCGACCTGGCAGGACTGGTACTTCGCCGCCCTGGATGCCTGGCACGTGCTCCACGACCAGTGCCGGCAGATCGTGGTCATCGGCCTGTCGATGGGCGGGACGACGGCGCTCATCCTGGCGGCGCGGCAGCCGGTCAGCGCCGTCGTCACCCTGGCGGCGCCCATCTACCTTTATCCGGACTGGCGCCTGCGCCTGAGCCGCTACATCTGGTGGGTCTACCCGTTCTCGCCCAAGCCGGCGCCGAACCCCCCGCTGCAGGAGTCGCCGGAGCAGTTCGCGCGGGAGTCATACGGGGTCAACCCGGTGCGCGGGGTGTCCGAGCTCCTGGCCTACTTCGAGGTGGCCAAGGCGCACCTGCCACAGGTGACGGTGCCGGCCTTGCTCGTGCACTCCCGGCAGGATCAGACGGTGCCTCCCAGCAACCTGGACACCATCTATGAGCGGATCGCCTCGCCCGTCAAGGAGCAGCTCTGGCTGGCGCAGAACAGCCACGTCATCACGGAGAGTGCCGAGAAGGCGTTGCTCTTCGCCCGGGTGGCCGACTTCGTGGCCACGCACACCGCCCCGGCCGGCCGGCCATCGACCGACGGCTGGCGGGCGCGCTGGCAGCGATGGTGGGCGGGTAGTCGCGCAGTCAGGTAGTCAGGTGGTGAGGGGGTCAGGGGGCGGGGGTCGGCGTTCCGAGTAGTCGTGTGGTCGAATAGCCCACAGTCACGGAACGGGAACGCTCTGGCAGCCGCGCAGGCCTTTGTGGAGGATCTTCTCGCGGATCGCGCACGACTCACGCTCCACGCTCCGCACTCCTACGTGATGCCCGCCAGAAACAGGTGCAGCCCGGTCTCCATGTCGATCTGGCCCGTTTTGGCGCCGACGTCCAGGTCGAGCAGGTGGGCGTAGATCTGGCGCAGCTGGTCGGGCGTGAACTGGCTGCTCTGGCCCAGGATCTTATTGACCACAAAAGCGGGCAGGCGCAGGGCGCGCCCGATCTCCGCCGCCCGGGCGCCCTCGTCGGCCAGGGCGCGCGTCTGGATGAGCAGGCGAAACTGGCGGACGACCATGGAGAAGAGGTAGAACGGGTCGGCCCCTTCGGCCAGCTTGCGCTGGAAGAGCAGGGTGGCCTCGGGGCCGCGGCGCCCACCGAGGGCGTCGACCAGGTCGAAGATGCTGGCTTCGGCGGCGTAGGGGCACAGCTTCTCCACTTCGGGGACGTCGATGGGGGCTGTGCCCTGGTAGAGCAGGAGCTTTTCGACCTCGCCGGCCATGACGCGCAGGTCGCCGCCGACGCTGGCCGCCAGCAGCTGCACGGCGCGCGGCGTGATCGTCCCGCCGCCGGCGGCCACGCGGTCGCGCACCCACCCTTCGAGCTGCCGCCCCTGCGGGGCGCCAAACTCCTTCGCATAGCCGTTCGACGTGGCGGCCACGACCTTGAGCGCCGGATGGTTAGCCGGCAACCGCTCCGGCTCCAGGAAGACCAGGCGCGTCGTCTCCGGGACGTGGGGCAGGTACTCGAGCAACTCATCCACCAGCGCGCGGGCCGGGTTGCGGGTGAAGAACGCCTCCACCAGCACCAGCCGCGCCGGCGCCAGGAACGGCACGGCGTCGGAGGCGTGGCGCAATGCCGGCAGCGTCAGTCGCCCCCCCTCAAACCGGCTCGTGTTCAACGACAACAGCCCGGGATCCCCCAGCTTGGCCGTCAGGCCCGCCAGCGTCTCCCGCTGCGAGTAGTCATCGTCGCCGTGAAAGACGTAGAACATGGGTGCCCGCCTACGCCGCGCCCCCACCCACGGTCACGATCCGAAAAGCGCGCACCTTCGCGGCACCCTGGCCCAGCAAGAGCTGGAACAGGCGGGTCACCGGCGAGGGGCGAATTCGCCGCACGTCGCTCACCGCCAGGTCGCCCAGATCGCCGTCGGTAGTGTAGCGGGCCTGCAGGTAGAGGCCCAGCGGGCGGGACACGATCAGGGCCAGCACCGCGGCCAGGATGGCGTTGGGTAGGCCGCTGAGCAGGATGGCGGGCGTCAGGTGGCGCGACCCCTGGCGCCGCATCTCCAGGCCCAGGGCCACCTGGCTGGCCAGCGTGGCCATCGTCGCCGTGGTCAGGAGCACGGTGCCGCAGTTCGGGTGAATGGCGAGCTGCCGCTCCCCGGCGGCCAGCCGCTCGTGAGCCTCGCGCACCGCCGCGGCCACCACCTCGTCGTCCAGCTCGCCATAGATATTCAAGTAGAAGCCCTGCGCGGTGGAGTTCCCCTGCGCGCTGAAGCGGTTCGGGTGCTTTTCGCCGAGCACGTGAATGGTGGCGTGCTCCAGGGCGTGGTTGCGTCGGATGCGGTTGAGCGTTGGGGTCAACATGGGTTTGCCTCGGGTCTGGGGATCGGGGGTCGGGGACCGGGTGCCCTGCCGACGCGATCTTAGCGCAAAGGGGTGGGCGCGCAAACGGAGGGTGGTCGCGCCCACCTGAGATGGCGTCAGAAGAGGAGCAGCACGCCGCCAACGATGGCCGCCACCGCGACCACGACGAACAGGATCACCGCCCCGGTCTCCGACAGGACCTGCACAAACCCCTGGATCTTGCCCATTTGCCAGAGCCGCGGCGGCTTCAACAGGGCGACCAGGAGCGTGGCGCTGCCCCACAGAATGAGAAAAACGGCCAGGATCGTCAAGCCATCCATCCGCACCTCCAGACCGGCGTCTTTCCCCCTACTGGTGCAACACGCGGTTGAACCGGCGGACGAAGACGACCGTGACGACAGACTGGTAAAACAGGGCGACGAGGACGTAGGGCCACACGCCGGGCTCCCCGGCCTCCAGCAGCCAATAGACCTTCATCGGCCAGTAGGTAGGCACGACGCCAAACGCCAGCTCCCAGCCAGACTGGACGAAGAAGGCGAGGATCGGGGCGAACAGCACGATGCCGGCAAGCTTCATCA
This sequence comes from Promineifilaceae bacterium (SeqCode), assembly GCA_041576195.1. Lineage (GTDB taxonomy): Bacteria > Chloroflexota > Anaerolineae > Promineifilales > Promineifilaceae > JAGVTM01. Next base: position 195 of record JBFGLK010000193.1, on the reverse strand, counting down.
GCGCAAATCCCTGCACCTTGTTCTGCGCCTGCGCGGCGAGGAACAGGGCGAACATGGGCGCCATCGGCGCAGCGGCGATGGCCGACACCAGGATGACCATGGGGTCGAACGGGCCCAGGTTCGCCAGCGGAAAGATAACGAACATCAAGACGATGGTCAGCACCACAGGGATGGCCACGCGGTAGGCCAGGTAGC
>JBFGLK010000192.1:0-6339 GCA_041576195.1 Promineifilaceae bacterium (SeqCode) | reverse complement strand
GCCGACCGACATCGTCGCCATGCTGATCGCGTTCGCCCAGGCCGCTTCGGCGGCCGGCGAGCCGACGCTGCCGGCGGAGTCGGCGCGGCAGGCTCGACGCGGTTGGGCGGCGCTGGGGGCATTGATCGCGCGGGATCCGGAGGGGGCAGAGGCAATGCTGGAACCTCTGCTCGGCCTCGCGTCCGTGCCCGATGGGCAAGCGATTATGCGCCGGCCCGACCAGCTCCTTTTGGCCGATGGCGCGGAGCTGGCGGAGCACTTCCCGGCGCTAGCAGACCTCTTTCTAGATCCCGAGGCACCGGAGGCGGCCGCGCTGGCTGCCGCCGGCGCCCGCCGCATGTCACGGGCGGTGTCGGCCGTGTTGGTGCCGCCAGAAAGCGAGCGGGCCGCGCCGGCACTTGAAGCGCGGCTGCATGAGCGGGCGGCGCTAATCGAGCAAGTCGTGGCGGCCGCGGGCGTTAACTGGGACGAAGGGACGCTTCCGGGGGGGGTTCTGGCGAGTCTTGAGGTGCGGTGGGCCGCCCCCCTGGCGCAACGCTACCGCCTTCAGCTGGCCGACGGGGCCGCCGCCGGCATCGCACGCCCGGTGTCGGCCTGGCTTGATGCGGACCGGGGTGTACTCTACGTCGCCGAGGGGCAGGAGCCGCCGTGGAGCGCGATTGCCGGGGCGCTCGCGCGCGCGGTAACCGGCGGGCGGGCCGCCAGTCTCGCCCTGGCCATTCGGGCCGTGCTGGCCGAGGAGACGACGGCGGGGGCCCGTCGTCTCCTGGATGAGCTGGGGTAGGCACCCGCCCCATGGGCGGCGTCTAGTTGAGGCGGAACGTGGCCGTCCAGACGGTGCCGTCAATCAGCTTGAGCGTGAATTGCCGGCAGGTATTCTTCCAGAGCTTCTCCGTCTTCCACACATAGGTGTATTGCCCGGTCGCCGGGTCATATTGTAGGCCGCTGCTGCCGGGGGTCATCGTCTCGGTATCGTCGATCTCGTTGACCGGATCGTCGACGCCGCACGAGACACGCATCGAGCGTGGATAGGTGGCCATGATGATGTTCAGCCCCTGGTCACCGTCCAGGCTGAACTTCAGCGGCACACTGCTGCCGGCCTTTATCGTGTTGACGTACGGCGGGTTCTGCACCGGCTGGAAGAACCCGGCGAAGTTGAACACAACGGCGTGCTGGGCCGTCGCGAATCCAACGCCGCCATCCTTGTCCGTCACGCTGACTGTCACCGTGTAAGCGCCAACGGCGGCATAGGCGTGCGTTGGGCCTTCGCAGGCCTGGCCGCTCACCACGCCAGCCTGCGGACCCGAACCATCACCGTAGTCGACCGTGCAGGTGAACGGGGCGTCGTTCGGCGCCGGGTCCGTGAAGGCGGCGCCGGCCGCGACAGGCGCCCCCAGGAGCGATGGCGACGGCGTGACCAACGGTGCTGCCACCGTCGGGGCGATGTTGGCCACGCCGACGGTCGTCGCATCCGTGGCGCTCAGGCCACCGGGATCGGTGGCGCGAACGGCCACCGCCCTTGTCGACGGACCGTCCAGCGCCGCCGCGCTGAAGGTCACGACCTGGCCCGGCGTCTCGAAGACGCCATCGTTATCCAGGTCCCAGGCGTAGCTCAGAGCTGAACCGTCCGGATCGGCGCCCGAGGCGCTGAGCGCCACGGACCCGCCCTCGGCCACCGAGTAGGGTCCGCCGGCGCTGACCGTTGGCGGCGCGTTTAGGTTCAGGCCCAAGATGACCGGATCGTGGTCCGAGACGCGGAACGGATCCGGGGCATAGAGACTGATGATCTGGCCAGGGGACTTGAAGTCGGTGTTGTAATCCAACACGCCTGGCTCATCGGCGTTGATGTGGTACTCGGCAACCCCGGTCACCTGGCCGGACAAAGTCGCCGAGGCCATGGCGTGATCCAGGTAACCCCACTGGCCGTCGAAGACGTAGGAGTAGGCGTCCTGGCCAAGGAAGGTAGAGATCAGGTTGGTGAACCCGCTGTTGGCTAGCGCCGTGATCGGGTCTTCTCTGGCGTAGGCGTTGAGGTCGCCGATGATCAGGATGTCGCTGTCGCCGGTACCGGTGGGGTCGCTCGCCAGCCACGCAGCAAGGGTGTTCGCCGCGTTAGTGCGCACGACGTTGCAGTTGCCCTGCCCGTCGCCGGCGTCCGGCGCGGAGCAAGCGCTGCCCTTGCTCTTCAGGTGGTTGACGCTAATGATGAAACGCGCGCCGTTGCTGTTCTCCGCGAAAGCCTGGGCGAAGGTAGCCCGATTGCGTGGCGCGGGGTCGCCGCCATTGACGAAAGCCGTTGAATTGAGCGCAGCAGTCGTGCCGACCGGGGTCACGCTGGCCGGCTTGTAGATCAGGCCAACTTTGATGGCGTCGGTGCCAAGGGCATTAAGCTGGCCCGTGGCGGCGTCGAAGTCGACGAACGCGTAGGTGCCTGGCGACGTGGCCGCATTGAGCTGGTCGACGAGGAAGGCGATGGCGCTCGTCGGTCCGTAGCCATCGTTCTCGATCTCGTTTACGCCCAGGACGTCCGCATCGATGGCCAGGATGGCAGCAACCGTCTTCGGCCATTGACGGTCGAATTCGGCCTGCGTGTCCGCCCCGCGGCAATCTGCGGGGGTGCCGCCAACCCCGTTAGTACAATTGTCGACCAGATCTGGCAGACCGTCAAACGTGTTGAAGAAGTTGAGCAGGTTGAGGGCGCTGACGCGCAGCGTGCCGCCAACGGGTGTCGGAGACGTCGGGCGCGGGTTGGCAGCCACGAACTGGGGTAGCGCGCCCCCCAGGGCGCCGACAGGTCGGAGCCGATAGGCATTGCCGCTGGCCGCGTTCCCCGCCCAGGTGTAGGTGAGGACGCCGACCATGCCCGTGGCGGTGTCGCCGCCGCGCAGTGTGTTGGCGGCGGAGAGCGGGTTGCCGCCCCGACCGAAGCGGATCGGGTCCGGGTTCTGGTTATTGAGCTCGTCGTCCACGATGATGCGGTTCAGGTTGTTGGCCGCCTGCAAAGCGAGCGCCGGCGCGCCGGGCGCGACGACGTTAGTCGGCTGCGCCAGGCGGGCGTCGGCCGACATGACCACCTGGCCGAAGCGGCCGAGCTGGAAGTGCTCGGTGACGTAGAGCGTCTGCGGGAAGCGCACCAGCATGCCCTCGAAGCGCTCGAGGTAAGTCGCGGAGGGCACGGGCAGGGTGACGTCCACCGGCGCAACCGAGGCGGTGCCGCAGGGGACGATCGCCGTGACGCTGGTGATCTGCGTCTGGTCCTGGAACTCGCCGGCGGAGCCGCTGACGCGAACGACATCGCCCAGATTGACGGCGTCGTTGTTCCCGTTGAAGACGAAGATGGCGTCCGACGTGGTCGCGTCCCCGTCGCCGGCGAGGTCTTGCAGATAGAAGCCGCGGAGCGTGGGCGCCGGGCCCTCGTAGTCGCCGATGACGACGCCCTGGGTGGTCACCGGGCCGGTGATCGCCGCGGCGGGCCCACTGCCCTGGATGGCGTAGGCCGGCGTGTAGGCCAGCGTGCAGACGTCGACACCGGCCGTCGTGAAGGACCAGGTGAAGTCCGCCGCCATGTTGTCTGGCGGGTCCTGTGTGTCCTGGTCGGTCACCTGAGCGGCGAGAACCGTGACGGAGCAGGACTCGCCGCCGGCGAAGTCGACGTCCGGGTCCAGCGTGAAGATGGTGGGACCGCCGCTTACCGCCGCGGAGACCAGGCCGCTGGTCGCGCAGTTAATCGCGTACCAGGCGCCGGCGACGTTCACCGGCTCGCTGAAGGTGACCATGATGTTGGCGCCGACGGGGACGTTGGCGTCATTGTTGGCCGGGGAAGTGGACGCGACTTCCGGCGCGGCGTCGAAGCCGAAGCTGCTGTTGCGTGGGTTGGGGGCGCCGGCGCTGAAATCGGCGTTGTTGTTGTTCGTGTCGGTGGCCCCGTTGCCGGCACGCAGGGCGGCGGTGGTGTTGCTCAGAGTGGCGGTCGGGCCGGCGCCTTCGAAGCAGTTGGCCGTCGAGCCGTAGCCGACGAAGTCGACGATCGGGCTGCCGGTCGGACAGCTCCCGGACAGGGCGGCCGTGCCGTTCACCAGGGCGACCTTGCCGGCAGTTGCGCTCATGGCAATGGTGCCGGCAGCGTCCGGCGTGGGCAGCGGCGTCGTGCCGCCGGCGCCTTGAGCCTGCTGAATGAGGTAGTACTGCCCCGGCTGTAGCATGCCGGCAAGCGTCGTCACCTGCCAGCTCGTGCCGGCAGCCGACGCGTACTGCATGGACCAGCCAGTCAACGACACCGGATTGGCGCTGCGGTTGTAGAGCTCGACGAAGTCGTGCGTGTAGGTGGCGCCGCTGTTGCCGCCCCCGCCGTAGACCTGGCTAATGACCACGTCGGCGCCGGGCGTGACGACCGGCTGGACGGTCAGGGCGATCGTGGCGTTTCCGGCCCGCGCCTGCGCGTCCGTAATGGTGACCGGCAGGGACTTGCCGCCGGGGGTGGTGGCTGCCGGCACCGCCGCCAGGAACGAGAAGACGAGGTCGCCCGGCGTGACGTCCCCGTTCGTGCCATCATCGAAGAAGACCTGCGCCGTGCCGCCGCCGATGGCGGTCAGATCGGCCGTGACCGCCAGGCCGGTGCTCGTCGGGTTAGCGCCCGGCGTCACGGCCACCGTCAGCAGCGTGCTGGCGCCGGCCACGACCGGATCCGGGGATGCCGCCCCGACGCCCGTCGGACTCGTCGCCGTGGCACAGGGCGCGGGCGGCGAAGCCGTGTTGCGGGGCTGAGGCGAGGCGATGGCGAAGTCGGCGAGATTGCTGTCGCTCTCCGTGCAGCCGCCGTTCAGGCGCAGAGCGGCAGTGGTATTGCTGAGGTTTGGCGTCGGGCTCTCTTCCGAGCAGTTGGTCGTCGTACCGAAGCCGACGAGGTCGACGACCGCAGCGCCGGACGGGCAGCTCGTGCCGCCTGGGATCAGCGTGTTGGTGTTGAGCAACACGACCTTGCCGGCGGTGGCGCTCATGGCAATCGTGCCAGCGGCGTCCGGCGCCGGCAGCGGGGTCGTTCCGCCGCTGCCTTGCGCCTGCTGGATCAGGTAGTACTGGCCTGGTTGCAGGGTGCCGGCCAGGTCCGTCTTGCTCCAGGACGTGCCGGTGGACGAGGCGTATTGGATCGACCAGCCGCTGATCGAGATCGCCGTGGTGCCCCGGTTGAAGAGCTCGACGAAGTCATGCGTGTAAGTGGCGCCGCTGTTGCCGCCGCCGCCATAGACCTGGCTGATGACGATGTTCGCCGACAGCGCTTCCGCCCGGGGGGCGGCTGCCGGCACCAGCCAGGCGATCAGCGTAAGGAGCGCGACCACAGCAAGGCGGGCCAGCGGCCCGCTGTCCGACGATGGGGAATGACGCATCGAACGACTCTCCTGAAGTTGTTGAAGTCGGGTCGGGCGCGAGGCCCGGGCCTGGGCCTGGAGCGCGGCTGTTAGCCCGGCGTCGAGGGAGCAGGCCCGCCACCGAGGGCGGCGGACCTGCCCCACTTCCGTCACACCGGTCTTTCCGTTCTCCCCCGCCTGGCGCCGTGGTGCCCTCTGCCTTTCGGTAAGTGGCCGCGCCGCTCGTGTCTTGGACGCGGCGCGCGGCACCGTCGGCGGCGCTAGTTGAGGCGCGTGATGCGGCCCGATCCGCCGGCCGGGTACATGGCCGCCGTGATGGTGCCGCCGAGTCCACTGACGATATAGTTCCGCAGGGCCTGCTGGTACGTCACGCCAAGCGTCGTGAACGGCGCGCCGCGGTAGGGGTATTGATCGCCGCCGCGGGCCAGGAAGTCGATGCTGGCGATATTGACCGCGGGCGCCCCGGGGACGAGCGCGCCGCCCTGGACGATGTAGGTGCCGTCGGTCAGGCGGAGCTCCTGGACTCGCGTGCCGGGCACCAGCACGTTGCCGTCATTGTCCACGACCTGCGCCGTGCCGTTGCGATCGTAGATCATGGTGAAGCCCGCGACCTGGGCGAAGCGCCCATCGGCCAGCGGGATGCGTGAGACCGCGTTTTCCATGATCTCCTTGAACTGCGCCGGCGGGATAGCCGGGATGATCGAGACGAAGTTGGAGAAGGCGGCGATGTTGTAGGTCTCCAGCTCGGTGATGTTGCCGGCAGGGATCAGGCTGTTGTTGCGGATGCCACCGCCGTTTTGCAGGCCCACCGTTGGGGCCGGTTGGCCGAAGGCGGGCGCCAGCAGGCTCGCCTGCCAGAACAGGGCGTCGGCCATCAGATTCCCCAGGTTGGTCTCCATCGTACGAATGCCCGGATCGCGGCGGCCCTCCAGGGGCACTTCGGACACGCCGATCACGTTGGCCGCCAGGTCAT
>JBFGLK010000191.1:0-6352 GCA_041576195.1 Promineifilaceae bacterium (SeqCode) | reverse complement strand
GCTCGCGGGCCACCGATTCGCCCACGCTCACTTCCTCGCGCTGGCGCTCGCGCACGGGCGGGTGGGCCGGCAGGGGCGCCCGCTCCAGGCGCCGGGCCATCGTCCGCATCGGCGGCACCTGGTGCTCGAAACCGGTGGCGATCACGGTCAGGCGCAATTCGTCGCCCATGCTCTCGTCGATGACCGCGCCAAAGATGAGGTTGACGTCGGGATGCGCAGTCTCCCGGATAATGGCGGCGGCCTGGTTGATCTCATACAGGCTGAGATCGGAGCCACCGGTGACGTTAAACAGGATGCCACGGGCGCCGTCGATGGTCACGTCGAGCAGCCGGCTGGCGAGCGCCTGCTCCGCCGCCATGCGTGCCCGGTCGTCGCCCTTGCCGTGGCCGATGGCCATCAGGGCTGCGCCGCCCATCGACATGATCGTCTGCACGTCGGCGAAGTCGAGGTTGATCAGACCAGGCACCGTGATCAATTCGCTGATCCCCTGGATGCCCTGGCGCAACACCTCGTCGGCCAGGCGGAACGACTCCAGCAGGGAGATGCGCTTGTCGGCCATCTCCAGCAGGCGGTCGTTCGGGATGACGATCAGTGTGTCGACGTGCTCCTTGAGCGACTCGATGCCCGCCTCCGCGGTGCGCGCGCGCTTCGAGCCTTCGAAGCTGAACGGGCGGGTCACCACGCCGATAGTCAGGGCGCCTTCCTCACGGGCGACCTTGGCGATGATCGGGACCGCGCCGGTGCCGGTGCCGCCACCCATGCCCGCGGTCACGAACACCATGTCGGAGCCGCGCAGGACCTCGTGCAGCTCTTCGAGCGACTCCTCGGCCGCCTTCTGCCCCACGTCCGGGTTGCCGCCGGCGCCGAGGCCGCGCGTCGAGCGCTCGCCGATGACCAGGCGTTGCGGGGCGTTGCTGCCCATGAGCGCCTGGCGATCGGTGTTGACCGACAAGAAGTCAACGCCCACGATGCCTTCGTCGATCATCCGATTGACGGCGTTGCAGCCGCCCCCCCCTACCCCAACCACGCGGATCAGGGCGGAGCCCTCGACATCGGGCATCCTTTGTACCTCTCTCTTACCTTGCGAACTATACATGATCACCTCTCCTAACGAACCTTGACACTACACATTACCGATACCATGGCTCCCGGCTTTAGCCGGGCAGCAGCGCCTTGAAGAGGCTGCCTAGCCGCCGCCCCCACTCGGCCTGCCGGGGCCGAGGGCGATAGCTGTGATGACCATTCGCCGCCCATTGGACAAGCCCGACGCTCGTGGCGAAGGCCGGGCTGTGCAACGAGTCCACCAGGCCGGCCAGATTGCGCGGCGCGGCGACGCGTGCCGGCACGCCCAACACCCGCTGCGCCACCTCGGCGATCCCTCGCAACTGGGCCGCGCCGCCGGTGAGCACGATGCCTGCCGGCAGCAGCCCGCCGTAGCCGGTCTCCCGAATGTCCTGCAAAATCAGCTGGAAGATCTCCTCGGCCCGCGCCTCAATCACGAAGGCGAGATCTTGCCGGCCAACCTGAATGCGCTCCCCCCCAAACGGCTCGACGGTGAAGACCGAGTCCTCCGGAATCTGCTGCGTGCGGCAGTCGCCGTACTGCAGCTTGACGCGCTCGGCCACGTGGAATGGCACGCGCAACCCGATGGCGATGTCATTGGTCACGTGGCTGCCGCCAATAGGAATGACCTTGGTGTGCCAGACATTGCCGTCCACATAGAGCGCCAGGTCGGTTGTGCCGCCGCCGATGTCGGCCACAAGCACTCCCATCTCCCGCTCAGTCGGTTCGAGGACGGCCTCCGCCGACGCCAGGGCATTGAGGACGAACTCCTCAGACTGGATGCCAACCGTATCGGCGCACTTCTCCAGGTTAAGCAGCGCCGGGCTGGCCGCGGTGACGATGTGAGCCTCTACCTCCAGGCGGTAGCCGTACATCCCGATCGGGTTGCGCACCCCTTCCTGTTCGTCGACGGCAAAGCGCCGGGGCACGAGGTGGACGATCTGGCGATTCGGCGGAATCGATATGGCCTGGGCCGCGTCCATCGCGCGGTCGATATCTTCCGCCGTGATGTTGGCGCTGTTGCGCCCAACGGCCACAATCCCCTGGTTGTTGACGGAGCCGATGTGCTCGCCCGCCAGGCTGATCACGGCCCGAGACAGGCTGTAGCCTGAGGTCTGCTCGGCCTTCTCCACGGCGCGGGCGATCGCCACCGAGGCCTCGCGCACGTCGACGACCATGCCTTTGCGCATGCCGACCGACGGCTCGACGCCGACGCCGATGATGCGCAGCTGCCCGGCGCGCACTTCCCCTACCAGGGCGCAGATCTTGGTTGTGCCGATGTCCAGCGCGAAAATGATCTCTTCCATACGTTCCACCTCGTCCGAAGACGCCCGGCTCGCCAGTCCGTCTGCCTGGCTCAGCCGCTGCCGCGCGCCCGGTAATACGGCTTCTCCTGGTTGCTGACGCTGATGTATTCTGGCGTCAGCTGCCGCTCGAGCAGGTTCTCGACCAGCAGCTCATAGACCACCAGCTTTTGTTCCATGTCCGACCCGACCCCGAAATAGGCGCGCCAGCCGCGCCCGTCCTGGTAGCTCAGCCCGCCGCCGGGCCGGTAGTAGAGGGCGTCGATGTTCGGCCGCAGGGCTCGCAGCCTCAGGGCGCCTGCCAGCACCTCTGCCGGCACGAACGGGATGGGCGTAACCGCGGCGGCTTCGTCGACGGCATCCGCCATGTCGGCCTCCGCGGAATCTTGCTCGGCCTCCGTCAGCGTGAAGGCGCCCTTCTCTGCCCGGATGCGCAACAGGCCAGGCACCGCCGTGCGGGCCGGAATGAGCTCGCCGCGATCGTTGACCCAGTAATCCCGGCCTTCCTGCTCCCAGATGACGATCGGGGTCTCCTCGTGAATCTGGATGCTCACCTGGTTGGGCCATTGCAGCACGACGCTGGCCGAGAGGACGCCGGGCAGGGCGTCGATCTGGCGCGCCGCCTCTTCCGGATCGGCGGCGAAGACGTGAATGCCGGCAAGCTGGCTGGCATCGATCACCTCGGCGGGCGCAAGGTAGTTCGCCCCATCGACCGGGATCTCGTTCAGGTAAAAGCCGGGCTCCTGGCCAATCAGGTAAAGGCCATAAGCGCACAGGACAAAGACCGCCAGGCTGATCCAGCGCGCCGAGAACAGCACCCACTTGGCGGCCGCGATGCCGCTGCGCACGGCGGGCCGGTTACGCCGGCGCCGGCGCCGGGCCGTGCCGGGGACGTCCAGGTCGCCGCCATAGACGGGCGTGGCGACCTGCATCCGGCGCGCCGGCGGTTGCTTTCGGAGTCGCTTGGGCGACTGTTTGCGCTTCATGCCGATGCCTCGCCCGTAGCCGGGATCTGACGGTCCGGGTCAAAGGTGTGCTGGAGCCGGGTCTTCTGCGAGTGGCGCTCCAACGCCAGTTCAATGAGGCGATCGAGCAAGGCCGGATACGGTAGACCGCTCGCTTCCCACAGCTTCGGGTACATGGAGATCCGCGTGAAGCCCGGGATTGTGTTGATCTCATTGAGATAGAGAGCGTCGCTCTGCCGCTCCAGCAGCAGGTCGACGCGCCCCAGCCCGGCGCAGTCGATGGCCCGGTACGCCGCGACGGCCAGAGAACGCACGCGCTCCGCCACCGCCTCGGGCAACGGGGCGGGAATCAGCAGCTCGGACTCCTCCGGCGACCCTGGCGGCAGCATGTACTTGGCCACGTAGTCGTAGAACGCCCGGCGAGGGCGAACCTCGCCCACGATGCTGGCCTGCGGGTCGTCGTTGCCCAGTACGGCCACCTCCAGTTCGCGCCCGTCGATGCCCTGTTCCACGATCAGGCGCCGATCAAAGCGGGCCGCCACGTCCAGTCCGTGGCGCAGCTCGTCTCGGCTTTGGCAGCGCGAAATCCCCACGCTGGAGCCCAGGTTGGCGGGCTTGGTGAAGACGGGGTAGACGAACACAGCCTCCACCTCGCGCAGGATGCGCTGCGGATCGCGAGACCAATCCCGCGCCTGCACGAGGCGCCAGGGGAGGACGGGCAGGTCATGCGCGGTCATGACGGCCTTGAAGATCGCCTTATCCATGCCGACGGCCGAGCCGACGACGCCGGCGCCGACGTAGGGGATGTCGGCCAGCTCCAGCAGGCCCTGGACGGTGCCGTCCTCCCCATGCGGGCCATGCAGGATGGGAATGATGACATCCAGTTCGCTGATGGCGGAGAGCGCGGATGGCTGGCTCTCCACGCGGCGCAGGGCCATCAGGCCCGCACCGGCCGGCTCGGGCAGCAACGTCGCGTCGCGAGCGGCATCCACCTTGCCGGCAGCCAGCGCGGCCATCGGGTCGCCGGCCAGCCAGCGCCCGTCTGGCGCGATGCCGATCGGCACGATGTCGTACTTCGCCGGGTCCAGCGCGCCCAGCACGGATCGCGCCGACTGGAGCGAGACCTCGTGCTCGCCCGAACGGCCGCCAAAGACGACCCCGACGCGTAGTTTGCCCTTCCGTTCGCTCATCTCCATCATGGTCCGTGCCACTGCGGGCGCCTTACTCGAAGTCCCAGCGGCCAATCAGCTCCACTTCCAACTCCATCTCCACATTAAACTGCTCGCGCACGCTGTTCCACGCCTCAGCGATGAGGGCCCGCACCTCTTCGGCAGTCGCGCCGCCATCGTTGATAAAAAAGTTGGCGTGCTTCTCGGAAATCACTGCGTTACCGTGGCGGTAGCCCTTCAGCCCGGCGGCCTCGATCAGGTAACCCGCGTAGAAATGCTCCGGGTTCTTAAACATGGAGCCACAGCTGGCCCCGGTCGGCTGCGTTTGTTTGCGCTGGGCCACGAAGCCGTCGGCCCGCGCCTGCAAGACGGTGGCTGTCTCCGGTGTGAGCTCGAGCTCGGCAGAGAGCACGACCCGCCGCGGGCGATCGGTGCCTTGCTCTCGCTTGAGCACGCTGTCGCGGTAGCCATATTCCAGTTGCGCCGCCTCATAGGTCCGGATGCCGACCCCGGGCTTCCAGACGGTGACCGTGCGCACGCTGTCCGCCATCGACCCGCCGTGTGCGCCCGCGTTGCCGACGACGGCGCCGCCGACGGTGCCCGGCACGTTTACCGCCCACTCCAGGCCACCAAGCCCCTTGGCGATACACTGGCGCGTAAGCGACGAGAGGTTGACGCCCGACTCCACCGTGCAGATGACCGAGGCGCCCGTATGACGAAAGCGGATGTCACGCGCCCGATTGAAGATGACCAGGCCCGGCACGCCACCGTCGGCCACCAGGATGTTGGAGCCGCCGCCGAGAAGGAAGTAGGGTAGGCCGAGGTTGTAGGCCAGCTCCGCCGCGTGGACCAGCTCCTGGGTCGTAGTCACGGTGACAAACATCTCGGCGGGGCCGCCGATGCGGGCCGAGGTATAGCGCGATAGCTCGACGTCCCGCTGAAAGCGCTCGCCGAAGACGTCGCGGAGAGGGGTGTGGATAGCGTCCATGACAGAGGTCTTCAAGTTCATGACGGTGCCTTGCTGCCCTGGCTGGAGATATGCTCCACAAGACGCCGAATGTGCTCGGCCTTCAGGCGCCGATCGAGGCGCACGGGGGGTTTGACCGGTTTGGTATTCGCCTTCTCCGAATCCTGCTTGGCCATCGGGTCCTCCTTATCTCAATAGGATGGGTGTCCGGGCGCGGCCCGCTCAGGGCGAGCGGTTCGCCTGTTCCCGCAAGCCATCCAGCACCCACTCGCCAACCGCGTTCCCGTCGCCGGCGCCAAGCGTCAGGATCACGTCGCCCGGCGCGCACTGCTCCAATAGGAAGGCGGCCGCCTCTTCGCGGGGACCAAGGTAGCGCGCCTGCGGGTGGTCCATGCGGGCCACGACCTCTGCCGCGCTGATGCCCTGCGGATCCTGCTCGCGGCTGCGATAGATGTCCATGACGATGACGGCGTCCGCCTCATGGAAGCTGGCGGCGAAGGCGTCGCGGTAGAGGCGCGTGCGGCTAAATGTGTGTGGCTGCCAAACGGCCCAGAGCCGCCTGCCGGCATAGCGCTGCCGCGCCGCGGCCAGCGTCACCTGGATTTCGGTCGGGTGATGGGCGTAGTCGTCCACCAGGGTGACGCCCCGCGCCTCGCCGATGACCTGGAAGCGCCGGCTCACGCCGCCGAACGACGCCAGCGCCGGCACCATCTCCGCCAGCGGCACGCCCACGTGAAGCGCCACGCCGATCGCGGCCAGCGCGTTCTGCACGTTGTGCCGGCCCGGCAGGCGCAGGCGGGCGATCCCCAGCGTCTCGCCATCAGACTCGACCAGGAAGTCGCTGCCCCCCAGTTGATTGGGGCGCACGTCGGTTGCGCGCAGGTC
>JBFGLK010000190.1:0-6360 GCA_041576195.1 Promineifilaceae bacterium (SeqCode) | reverse complement strand
CCATTCTACTCATCAGGAATGTTCAAATGCCCTCTTTGGGTGCAGGGGGTGTTTGCAGGTGTTTGTGGACTGCCCCCAACTACCTGACATTCGTCACTGGAAATAACCTTCCCCGGCGGGCATAATGGAACGGTCCGCCCGCGTTTTCACCGGCCTTCGCCCCGCCCATGGACGATCCGCTCCTCCTGACCAAGCTGGCGCCCCCCCGACAAGCTCGTGGGTTGATCTCCCGGCCACGCCTCCTGGCGCAGCTCGATGGCTGCCTGTCTCGGGGCGCCGAACCCGCCTTCGTCCGCCGCCTCACCCTCGTCTCCGCGCCCGCGGGCTACGGCAAGACCACCCTGATCGCCGACTGGGCCGGCCGGCTGGCGACCGCGGGCGACAACCGGCCGCGCTTCGCCTGGCTCGCCCTCGACGACGAGGACAACGAGCCCCGCCGCTTTCTCGCCTACCTGCTGGCGGCAGTGCAACAGGCGCTGCCGGCAGCCGGCCGGCAGGCCCAGGCGCTGCTGTCCGCCCCCCAGTCGCCCCCCCTCGCCGCCCTACTCGGCCTGCTCATCAACGACCTGGCCGCCGGCGATCCGGCCCCGCCGCCGCTCATCCTCGTCCTCGACGACTACCACGCCATCCGCCAGCTGACCGTCCACGCGCTCCTGGAGCACCTGGTGGAGCATCAACCCGCCCGGCTACATCTCGTCCTCCTCTCCCGTGAAGACCCGCCCCTCCCGCTGGCCCGGCTCCGCGCCGCCGGCGCGCTCGGCGAGATCCGCCAGGAGCAACTGCGCTTCACCGACGAAGAGGCCGCCGCCTTTCTCCGCCAGGTCATGGGTCTCGACCTCGTCCCGGGCGACGCCCGAGCGCTGCGCGCGCGCACTGAAGGCTGGATCGCCGGCCTGCAGCTCGCCGGCCTGGCCCTGCAGGGCCGCGCCGAGGACCCGAGCCGGTTCATCCGCGATTTCTCCGGTAGTCACCACTTTATCCTCGACTACCTGGCCGACGAGGTCTTCACGCGCCAGCCACCCGACGTCCAGGGGTTTCTCCTCAAGACCGCTATCCTGGACCGCCTGTCGCCGACGCTGTGCGACGCAGTCACGGGCCGGAGTGATGGCTACGAGCGCCTGCGAGCCCTGGAGGCCGGCAACCTCTTCCTGCAGCCTCTGGACGCCGGCATGCGCGGCGCTGTCGGCCACTGGTATCGTTACCACCACCTCTTCGCCGACCTGCTGCGTCACCGCCTGCAGCTCAGCGATTTGGACATCGCCGGCCTGCACGCGGCCGCCGGGCGCTGGTACGCGGCGCACGGCCACCGGCGGGCAGCCGTCCGCCACCTGCTGGCCGCCGAAGACTGGCTGGCGGCCGTCCCCGTGCTGGCGCCGTTGAGCGAGGAGATGATGCGCCGCGGCGAGACCAGCACCCTCCTGGCCTGGCTGCAACGCCTGCCCGAGGCAGTCTACGCCGCCTCCCCGTTCCTGCGCCTGCAGCTGGCCTGGTCGCTCATCCTCTCCGGACGCCTGGCCGATGCCGAGGGCCACCTGACCCGACTTGAGGAGGCGAGCGCCGCCGACCCGACCCTGCTCACCCAGATCCTCACCGCTCAGGTGCATATCGCCCGCGCCCGCAACGACCTGGTGCGCACGGTCGAGCTGAGCGAGCGGACCCTCGCCCTGCTCCCCGCCGACGAGGTCAACGCCCGCGGCGTCGCGGCCCTCAACCTGGGCATCGCCTACTGGACGGGTGGGCGCCTGGCCGCGGCGATCGAGGCGCTCACCGACGCCAGTCGCTGCACCGAGGCGGCCCGCAACACATACGCGCAGCTCATGGCCCTGAGTTTCCTGGCCTTGATCGACGGCGCCCAGGGTCGCCTGCGCGCGGCGGCGGCGCGCTGCCGGCACGTCATCCGGCTCGGCGGCGACCACCCGGCCACCGGGCTGGCACACCAGATGCTCGCCAACCTGGCCTATGAAGCGGACGATCTGGACGCCATCCAGCCCCACCTTGATCGGGCCTTGACCTTCGCTCGGGCCATGGGCAATGCGGAGATGGAAAGTGGCGCGCTCCGCCTCCAGGCGCTATGCCAGCGCCAGGCGGGCGACGTGACCGGCGCGCAGGCGACCCTGGGACGGGCCCAGGCCCTGCTCCAGGAGGCAGACGTGCCGCCCCAGGCCCGCAAACGCCTGGCCAACGCCTCCGCCCAGATGGCTCTCGACCTGGGCGACCTCGCCGCCGCCCGCAGTTGGGCGCGGCAGGTAGACGAGCCGGCCGAGCCCTCCAGCTTCTACCGCTGGCTCCAGCTGCTGCCGGCACGCCTGGCGCTGGCGGCCGGCGATCGCCAGGAGGCCGCCGCCCTCCTGGCATCCGAACACGAGCGCGCGGCCGCGCAAGCGCCGCCCTGGCGCCACGGCCAGCTCGAGATCCGCCTGCTCCAGGCGGTGGCCGCGCCGGAGACCCAGGCCGGCCTGGCCCACCTGGGCGAGGCGCTGAACCTGGCCGGCGCGGAGCCGTTCCGCCGCAGCTTCCTGGACAAAGGGGAGCCCCTGCTCGCGCTCCTGCGCCTCACGCTGGCGCGCGGCGGCCCGCGGGCCGACCGGGCAGCCGCGCTGCTGGCCCCTGCCGGCAGCCGCCCCCCTCCGATCGACTCGCCGCTCGAGCCCCTCAGCGCCCGCGAGCTGGAGACCGTGGCCCTGCTGGCCCAGGGGCTCACATACGCCGAGATCGCCCGGGAGCTCACCGTCTCGGTCAACACGGTCAAGACCCATCTTCAGAATGTCTACACGAAAATTGACGTGAACGATCGGCGCGCCGCCGTCGCCCGCGCCCGCGCCATGGGCTTGATCTGACGCCCCGTCGGGCACGTGGGATGGCGCCCGGCCATTCCGCGTTCCGCACTCCGCGATCCGCGTTCCTCTCACCCCCAAATCACCCACCTCGGGTGATCCCCCGCGCTCGCTTCTGCCCTACCATGCAAGAAACGGCGGCAAAACGCTGCCACCAACCCAATAGCCCAGAGGCCCCACCACCTTGCCCCCCACCCCTCTGTAACCTTTCCACCTCGCCGCCCCGCACCACGCCGCCATCGCACCGCCCCGCGCCCCAAGGAGTTCCTCATGCCCCCAATCCTGGAAGTCGACCATCTGGTCAAGAAGTACGGCGACCACGCGGTCGTCAAAGGCGTCAGTTTCACCGTCGAGGAAGGCGAGGTCTTCGGGCTGCTGGGGCCGAACGGCGCCGGCAAGACCCAGACCATCTCCATGCTCACCGGCGTCATCCCGCCAACCGACGGCACCGCTCGCATCGGCGGCCACGACATCCACACGGAGATGCGCCAGGTGAAGGAGATCAACGGTCTGGTCCCCCAGGACCTGGCCCTCTACCCTACCCTTAGCGCGCGGGCCAACCTCAACTTCTTCGGCCGCATCTACGGCCTCGGCGGCAAGGCCCTCAAAGAGCGCGTGGACGACGTGCTCCAGATCGTGGCCCTGGCCGACCGAGCGGACGAGCCGGTGGAGAACTTCTCGGGCGGCATGAAGCGGCGCGTTAACATCGCCGCCGGGCTCGTCCACCAGCCGCGGCTCCTCTTCCTCGACGAGCCCACGGTTGGCGTGGACCCTCAGAGCCGTAACCACATCTTCGAAAGCGTCCTGCGCCTCAACCGCGAGCGCGCCATGAGCATCGTCTACACCAGCCACTACATGGAAGAGGTCGAGCTATTGTGCAACCGGGTGGCCATCATGGACCGGGGCGAGATCATCGCCATGGACACCGTGAAGAACCTGATCGGCCTCCTGGGCGGCGGCGTCATGCTCCTCGGGTTGCCGCAGGTGGATGCCGCCATGCTGGAGCAGCTCGCCGCCTTGCCGGCAGTCAAGGAGGCCGTCCTCGAATCGGGCGACGCGACGGAGCCCTCCGACAACGGCCACGCCGGTCCCGATGGGCCCGGTCCATTGGCCGTCGCCGCGGCGGGCGTCGTCGCCGACGCCCAGGTCCGCGTCGTCGCCCGGGATCGGCAGCGAGGCGTCGTCAGCGTCATAGGCTTCCTCAACGAGCGGGATATCCCCCTCAGCTCGCTGGAAATCTTGCAGCCCAACCTGGAGAGCGTCTTCCTGCACCTCACGGGCAAGAAGCTGCGCGAGTGAGGCCGGCCATGAAATCCCTGAGCATTACCGTCAAAGACGTCCGTCTGCTCTTCAAAGATCCGGGCACCTGGATCTATCTCCTGGTGCTGCCAGTCATCTTCATCTTCATCTTCGCCGGCGGCCTGTCCGCTCTCGCGGGCGAGGACGAGCCGGGCCCGACCGAGGTCGCCCGCCTGGCGCTGCCGGTCGTCAACCTGGATCCGGACGGGGCGCTGGCGACCCTGCTCCTGGAGCGGTTGGAGACGGTGGGCAACGTGACCGTGCAGACGCTCGCCGCCGCCGAGGCCCAGGCCCAACTGGAGGGCGGCGACATCGTCCACCTCTTGACTATCCCGGCAGGCTTCTCGGCCGACTTCGCTGCCGGCATTCCCGTCACCTTGCGCATCGTCAACCATCCGGAGGCCAGCGCGCGGGCCGGCGACGCCCTCGAGCTCGCCGTGGACAGCGCCGCCCAGGATCTGGCGCTGGAGTCGCAGATCCTGGCCAGCCTGGAGCACATCGGCGCCATGCAGGCTGAGGGCACGCCGGCGCAGGACGCCTTCTCGGCGGAGCGTGGCGTCGCCCAGGCGAAGAAGCAGTTCGCGGCGGCCCAGGAAGTGCCCCTGATCGCCCTGGAGCGGGTCGACCCCGGCCAGACGCTGCGGACCGAGTCGGGGCCGCGCTTCACCGACGTCCAGATCAAGGTGCCCGGCCTCATGGTGCTCTTCGTCTTCCTGGTGGCCCAGGCCACCGCCCGCTCGATCTACGACGAGAAGCGGGTCGGCAGCTTCCGCCGTCTGTTGGCCGCGCCGATGAGCCGCGGGACCCTGCTGGCCGGCAAGATCCTGCCCAACTTCGTCGTCGCCCTGACCCAGATGGCCGTCATCTTCCTGGCGGCCGTCTACCTGTTTCCCTTGCTTGGCCTGGAGCAGCTGGCGCTCGGCCATGACCCACTGGCCCTGGGCTTGCTCTGCCTGGCGCTGGCCCTGTGCTCCACCTGCCTGGGCATCCTGATCGCCACGCTGGCGCGCACGGAAAACCAGATCGGCGGGTTGAGCACGATGCTGATCTGGGGCACCGGCTTCCTCGGCGGGGCGTTGATGCCGGCATTCCTCATGAGCGACGTCCTGGACCGGATCGCCCGCATCGTGCCCCAATACTGGGCCATCGGCGGCTTCTATGATCTGCTGGTGCTGGGCGGCGGGCTGGCCGATATCGTTCCTTCCCTGCTGGCTCTGCTCGGCTTTAGCGCCCTCTTCGCCGCCGTCGGCCTGTGGCGCTTCGATTTCCATTGAGGAGGCAGGCGCATGAAAACGCTGAACGTCGTACTCGCCATTGCCGGCAAAGAGCTCCGGCTCTTCCTGGCCGACCGCGGTGGACTGGCCGTCTACTTCCTCCTGCCCCTCCTCATCGCCGGCCTGTTCGGCGCCCCCCAGATCCCCAATTGGCGGGCCGGCGCCACCGCCGAAGGGCCGGGCTTCACGCTCGACCTTGTCCTGGTGAACCAGGATGAAGGCCCCTACGGCACCGAGATCGGCGCGGCCCTCGAACGGATGGAGGTCGTGAGCCTGCAACAGACAGACGACCTCGAGGAGGCCGACCGGCTGGTGGCCGACCGCGAGGTCCAGGCTGCCGTGATCCTGCCCGCCGGCTTCAGCCGCCAGATCGACGCCCACGAGCCCACCACCGTCCCGGTCATCATCGACCCGACGCAAAGCGAGACCGTTGGGCTGGTGAGCGGCATCCTCAACGGTGTATTGTCGGAATTCGCCCTGGTGGGCGAGATCCGCTACGGCATCCGCTCGGTCCTCGACGAGGCGGGCATCTTCGCCGCAGCCGACCCTGGCTTTCGCCAGGCCGTGGAGGCGCAGACGCTGGGCGTCATCATGACCCAGCTGACGGAGCGCCGGCAGGAACCGGCCATCACCGTCATCGGCGAGGACATGGCCGGCAACACCCGGCTCGATCGGCTCAACCTGCTGATCGTGTCCTTGCTTCCCGGCGTCGCCGTCTTCTTCGCCTTCTTCGTCACCGCCTCGCTGGTCGACTTCGTCTACGCCGAGCAGGAGCGCGGCTCGCTCCGCCGTCTGCTCGCCGCCCCCATTCCCCGCGGCACCATCGTCGCCGGCACCATCCTGGCGTTCATGGTCGTGGTCGGCCTGCAAATTCTGATCATGATCGTCCTGGCCAACCTGCTCTTTGACATGCCGGTGGGCAGCTCGCCGCTGGCCCTGGTGCTCATCACGCT
>JBFGLK010000189.1:0-6369 GCA_041576195.1 Promineifilaceae bacterium (SeqCode) | reverse complement strand
TGAAGGCGCAGGCCGATCAGCTCACGCTTGCCCAGTGGGGAGAGGCGTTTGCCGGCCTAGGACTGACGACGGCGCCCGAGCTGCTCCTCGCCGTGCAACCGGACGCGACGACGGCGCCCGCCCAAACCGATCTGGCCGTGCTGGGCCAGGACACGCTGGTCGTCTCGCCGCTGCAACTGGCGCTGGCCTGGATGACACTTTTGAACGACGGGGAGATGCGGCAACCGCGGCTGGTGAACGCCCTGCAAGACGCGGAGGGAAACTGGCAGACCTATACCAGGGTCAGTCCCAGTCGCCAGGCGCTGCCGGCAGAGGTGGCTCAGGCTATCGTGGCTGTGCTGTCGCGGCAGGGGGAGGTGCTGGAAGTCGCGGCGCCTGCTCTTGCCGGCGGCGAGGGCGCGACCCTGGCCTGGTACCTGGGCGCGGCCCCGGCCAATGCCCCACAGTTCGCCGTAGTGGTCGTCGTCGAGGCGACGACAGACCTGGGCCAGGCACAGGGGATCGGGCGGGCGCTGTTGACGCGGGCATTTGCCGGCACGCGCTGAGCGTGGCCGAGGACTGCTGCAATATAACTACGCAGACGCCAGCTGCAACAGCCGCTGAATCCGCGGGAGCATGGCCGCCGGATCGGGGTGGAGCCCCTCCTGCAAGAGCGCGCTCTCATATAGCTGCTCAATCGCCAGATTGATCAACTCGTCTTCTGGCCGGGCGCTGATCCGTCGCGCCAGGTTCTGGATAAGCGGATGGGCCCGGTTCACCTCGAGGATTCGCTTCGGCACCTCGTAGGACTGGTCCACCAGACGTTGGAGGCGGGCCATCTGCCCCTCGGGCGTGCTCTCAGGCGAGACCAGGCGGACCGGGCTGTCGCGCAGCACGCGAGACGGCCGGACCTCGATGATCCGGTCTCCCAGGGTCGTTACGCAACGGCCGATGAACCGGTTGAAGTCCGCTTCTGGCAGCGCCGGCTCGGCTGCTTCTGCCCCGCTCTCCTCCAGCTCCGGCAGTTCCAGCGAGGCGTCGTCGATGTTGCGCAGCGGTTTCCCCTTGAATTCGTTCAATACCGGCGCAAGGAAGACGTCCAGCGGATCGACCCAATAAAGCACCTCCAGCCCGCGGGCGCGGAAGGCGTCAAGGTGCGGGCTGTTGGCCACCGCAGCGCGACTGTCGCCCATTACGAAGTAGATGGCCTCTTGTTCTTCTGCCATGCGCTCGACATAGGCTTCCAGCGACACCAGCTCGTCGTCGCGAGAGGACGAGTGGAAGCGGAGGAAGGGCAGGATCTCTTCTTTCGCCTCCGGGTCGAGGGCCAGGCCCTCCTTGAGCAGGCGGCCGTATTCGTGCCAGAAGGTCGCATACGCGTCGGCATCACGTTCGGCCAGGTGGCCCAGCTCGCGCAGGACGCGGCCCTTCAGGCTCTTGCCCAGGTGGCGCATCAGGCGGTTGTTCTGCACGGTCTCCCGGCTGACGTTGAGGGGCAGGTCCTCGGAGTCGACCACGCCGTCGACGAACTCGAGCCAGCGGGGCAGCAGGTCGGTGCAATACTCCTGGATGAGCACCTGGCGTGAGAAGAGGCGGACGCCGGGCTCTTTGCGCAGGGCGAAGACGCTGCGCTCCCGCCTGGCCGGCACGAAGAGAAGGGCGCGCACATGCACGGGCGCGTCCGCGTGTAGGTGGACTGTGGCCAGCGGCGGGGCGAAGTCCAGGCTGAACTGCTGGTAGAAACGGTCCGTGGCCTCGCGGTCGACGTCGCTTGGGCTCTTGCGCCAGAGCGACACCTGTTGATTCGCCTGCTCCCCGGCGACGTAGATCGGGTAGCCGACGTAGTCGGAGTGGCGCCTGACGACGTTTTTCAGGCGGTAGGGGTCGGCGAACTCGGCGGCGTCCGCCTTCAGCGTGATGTGGATCTCGGTGCCGCGATCGGTCTTCTCTGCCGGCATCACGTCGAAGCGATCATCGCCATGGGAGACCCAGGCGGCGGCTTCCGCCTCCGGCCGATGACTCAGCGAGACGACGCGGACCGCTTCGGCGACCATAAAGATGGAGTAGAAGCCGACACCGAACTGGCCGATGATGTCGCCCAGCGTTGTGCCGTTCTCCACCTTCGCCTGCTGGAGAAATTCGCGGGCGCCGGACTGGGCGATTGTGCCCAGGTTCTGAATCAGTTCGTCCCGCGTCATGCCGATGCCGCTGTCGCGAACGACAAGGCGCTTCGTCTCGCCCTCTTCCTCGACGTCGACGTGTATCGCCAGCTCCGCCTCAGGATCGCGGACCTCGGCGTTCGTGAGCGTCTCGAAGTGCAGGCGCGTCAGCGCGTCGGAGGCATTTGAGATCAGCTCACGCAAGAAGATCTCCCGGTCCTGGTAAAGCGAGTGGACGAGGATGTCCAGAAGCTGGCGAATCTCGGCCCTGAAGTTGAAGCTTTCGCCCTGGATGTCTGTGGTCATGCCACCTCCTGAATGCGTGCAACGTCGGCCACCATGGTAGTGCCGGCATGTTAGAAGCGGGTAAGAACCGGACCCTAGCGCCCAGAAAGCCGCGTCACGGCCTGGCCCGTGGCCGTGAGCGACCCACGGTTGAGGGCGTTCGTCGCGGCCCGGTTTGCCTGGCGGAATAGCTGCTGGCTGACCATGTTCGCGTTGGCCGGCGAATGGTCGACGTAGGCGAAGAAGTAGCGCGTCCAGAAGAAGTTGATGAACCGGAAGTCGTAGATGTCGCCGAGCAGAGCCAGCGTTTCCATGAATTGGATGTCGAGGGGTTGCCAGAAGCTGAAGACGTCGCGCTCGTAGTAGGCGCCCAGCGAGATGCCCTGGCGCTGCAGGTCGGAGACGTCGGCCTTGTAGAGCCACGACTCCCCGATGACGAGCTCCTTGCCGTTTGCCTGGGCGATCTCGGCGGCCGTCACGAGGCTGGCCAGCGGGTCCGGGCCCGGGCTGACGACCGGGTAAACGTGGAGGTTGATGAAGTCGACGTCCGTTTGCGTGGCGTACGCCTCGATGAACTCGGCGCCGGACCAGCTGCCGTTGCCCGCGCCGAGCAGGACGCCGCTGTTCGGGCCGATCTCGGCAATGGTGTCGTTGACGAAGCGCACAAAGTCATCGGGGGTCAGCCGCAGGCGGGTGAGGGCTACCTCGGTGTCTGGCTCGTGGGTGATCGACAGGTAGTCGGGCCGGATCTCGCGGGCGATGGTGACGAGCATGAGCCGTCGGCCGGCGAAGTAGGTCTCCGGCGTCATGCCCGTGTAGTCGACGACGACGCTGGAGAACTGAGTGCCGGCAAAGACTGGGCTGCTCTCGATGAGCAGGGTGAGGCCGCGCCGGCGCACCTCGTCAGCCGCCGTCTTGTAGAAGGCCAGATACTCGTCGGACCGGGGGTAGTCCGGCAGCAGAAGCGGATAGGAGATCTGCATGCCGATGCCCGTGACGCCGGCGGCCTGCAGGGCGTCCAGGTATTGGCGCAGCAGCACCATGTTGTTGGGTTCGAGCAGCTGTTCGCCGAGATTGCCGGTGGCGGGCGTGAGCTCGCCGGCAATGATGGCGCCGGCGCGCTGGCCGTCCCACCGGGCGGCGAGGCTACTCTGGAAGTCGGTAAGCGTCCCTTGTAGAGTGTCAAAGAGGGGTTGAAAGGCCTGGGGCACCGGCGGCGCCGGCACCGGCGGGCTCGGCAGGGCCTGGATGCCGGCAGCGGTGGCCGTGGCTCCTGGCGCCACGGTCGCCGGCGCCGATGTCAGTTCGGCGGGGAGCGGCGTGTTCACAGGCGCGTCGCTCTCGCCTGGCGTGGCCTGGGGCTGGGGCTCGGTCGCCAACGGTGCCGGCAGCGTGGCCGGCGTTGACTCTGGCGCCCGCCCCTGGCCGCGGCCACAGGCCAGCGTCACCAGTAACAAGGCCGCGACGAGAATGAAAAGCGAACGACGCATCGTGTGTACCTCCGTGCGTAACCGTCGTGATGGTAGTGGACGCCGCGACCCAGGAGGGGGCCCAGTCGTCCCGGCGCTCAAGCGGTCGAGACCGGTCCGTGACCGTCTACGCGCCATCAGGCGATCCCTCGATGGCCGACCGGGCCGACCGAATCAGGCTCTGCTTGAGCTCCCAGAGCCGTTCGCTCAGCGAGACGTGGTAGACGTGGGGGTTGAGGATGCGGCGCACGCCAGGGTCCAGACGGGCCAGATCGTTCTTTCGCCGGCGCCGCATCTCCGGAATGTCGACCGAGGCAGAGACGTTCTCGCCCTCCCGCCAGGCCGGCTCGAGCAGGGACTCTATCTCGGAAATGTAGTCTGAGCCGAGGACGCGATAGCGCATCGGGTCCTGAGGGTGTCGCAGGACAAGACGCTCCTGACCCTGAGGGTCCTCCTCGTAGAGGGCGAGTAGGTCCGCCGTTGCCTGGCCGCGATCGTCGTAGATACGCCAGGCGCGTTTCAGACCGGGGTTCGGTGTCTTGATTGGGTTTTCCGATATCTTGATGGCCGGCGCCCAGGCCTCGCCGTCCTGAATGGCGACGAGCTTGTAGACGCCGCCCAGCGCCGGACTGCCCTGGGATGTGATCAGGTTTGTGCCCACGCCAAAGACGAGGCGCCGGACGACCGAGTCCGCCTCGATGCCGTATCGCGGTGCCTCTTGCTCGATCTGGGCGAGGATTTGCAGGATGGTCAACTCGTCCAGCTGATTGGAGAGCACGATGCTGGCCGCGGTGAAGCCCGCCTTGTCGAGCATGAGAGCGGACTGGATGCTCAGGTACGCCAGGTCGCCAGAGTCAAGCCGGATGCCGACGGGATCGTGCCCGCGCCGGCGCAGCGTCTCGAAGACGCGGATGGCGTTGGGGACGCCACTGCGCAGGGTGTCGACCGTGTCCACGAGGAGCAGGCAATCGTCCGGGTAAACGTCAGCGTACGCCTGGAACGCCTCCAGCTCCGTCTCGCCGAGGGCCATGAAGGCCTGGACCATGCTGTGGGCGTGGGTCCCTTTTGGCTCAAACCCGAGAATGTGGGATAGCCCGACATTGGAGCTATAGTCGGCGCCGCCGATCAGGGCGGCGCGTGCGCCGGCGCTGGCACCTGTGTTCTGGGCCCGGCGCATCCCGAATTCGAGCACGACCTGGCCTCGGGCACTCTCGTGGACCCGAGAGGCCTTGGTGGCGATCAGGATCTGATAGTTCACCTGATTCAAGAGCGGTGTCTCCAGGATCTGGGCCATGGCCATGGGCCCGCGCACGACGGTCAACGGCACGTGGGCGTGTATGACGCGCCCCTCGGGAATGGCGTCGATCGTCAGGCCGTCGAATCCGCCCTGGCGGCGGAGCCAGTCCAGAAAGTCTGGCGCGAAGACGGGGCGGCCCGTGCGGCCCTTTTGCGCCCGGAGATGGTCAATGTCCGCCTCCCGGAAACGCGCTTCGCCCATCCAATCAAGCAACCAGGCCAGCCCGGCGCTCACGCAATAGCCGGCCTGGTGGGCGCCGTAATCCGGGTAGCCGCGAAAAAAGTGGTCAAACTGAGCGACGCGCTCGTGCAGTCCATAGCGGAAATAGAGCTGGGCCATCGTGAGCTGGTACTGATCCGTGAACAGTATGCCTTCGGCCGTCTCGCGCTGGTTACGGTCCATCGTGTGCTCCTGTCGGTCTCGCGCCGGTTGGTGGCTGGTTAGCGTCTGTGCTGGCGACGGGCTAGAATTGCGCCGGGCCTGGCCATGAGATGCCAGCGCACCAGCCAGTCAGCGACATGAAGGAGAGGACGATGAAGAGGCTGTTGACGTTGGTCGTGCTGACGATATTGCTCATGGGCTGTGGTGGTGGCGGCAACGACGTGGGTGGGGGAGCGACGCCTGGACCGGAGGCCGGGGGCGAGGACACCGGTCCGCAGACCGACCCCGAGACCGGCTATCTTATCAACCCCGAGCTCTCGCTTGCCCAGAGTGGCGAGCCTTTCATCGCGCGCGGCCGGGTCACCAGCATGAACCTGACGCCGCGAACGGCGCCAGAGTATCTCATACTGGGCGATGGCGGCAACATTCGCTATCGCATACTGGGTCAATCGGTTGACGAAACCTCCTTTGAAGATGGTACATCGGTGCCGCTGCAGGCGTTCCAGATAGGCATCCGTATGCAGGCCACCGTGACTTTTGACCGTAATGCCCAGCCTGTCGGGCGCTACGTCTCGACCGACGTTACGGTGCTGCAATCCGAGGAGTAGGCGGCCGACAGGTCACCTACCTGCCGCGGCGCGCGCGCAAAGCGTAGGCGACGATCCCCCCAAACAGCAGGACAAGGCCGCCAATCAGAAGCAGATTGGAGGCCGTCTGGCCCGGCGTCTCCACGGGAAGTGGGGCGACCGTCGGCGTGGCTACCGGCACCGGCTCAGTGGGCGGCACCGTCGGCGGTGGC
>JBFGLK010000188.1:0-6395 GCA_041576195.1 Promineifilaceae bacterium (SeqCode) | reverse complement strand
GTCCACGATGAGGGCGCCGGCCAGGCCGGCCGCCTGCGCGGCGGCGAGGATGCCGGCAGGGTCGGGTCGGGCATCGCCCAGCGGCCGGACCTCGCCGCGGGCCAGCGCCTTGCGCCGGGCCGCGTTCTCACTCGCCGTGTCGGCATCCGTCGCCGGCCGCGGCGCCAGACGCCGGGCCGCGGCCTCCTTCGCCGCCAGCGCCTCGACGATCCGGGCGTCGGTCAGGCCGGCCGGATCCCATATCCAGCTGCGGCTGTCCACAATGGCCGCTACGTCGAAGTGACAGCCGGCGCGGTCGGCGACGACGGCGCGACTGGCGACGATCTGGCGCAACAGGGCCTGGCCCACGCCGCCGGCGCCGAAAAGGATGACGGGGAGATGTTTCATGGAGTGGTTCAGCGGTACTGGCGTCCGTGGCGGGGTCGTCAGTTGGTTAGTGGGTTGGGCGGCGCGGTGGCGTCAGTTGATCGTAATCGGGATCTCCTGGGACAGCGTCACCCAGGGGCCGCCGCTGCGGCAGGCATTGTAGTCGCCGAAGCAGATCACCAGGCGTAGCGTGTAGGCGCCGGTCTCGGGCAGGCGGATGTTATCTTCCCATTGCAGACCGTTGGCCGGAATGGCGTCGTTGTTACCGCCCCAGCTGTGCTGGTACCAGTCCGGCCGATCAGCGCCGCCCTTCTTCGGCATCACGCCGAGGGCGCCGAAGGGCACCGGGCCGCCGGCGCTGTTGCCAATGCTGAACTCGAACCAGACTGGCTGGTTGACCTGGAGGACTGAGCGGGGCTGCACGGCGAAGTGAAGGGCCGTCAAGCCGTTCGTGGTGGGCGGGGCGGCCGTGGGCGGGACGGCGGTTGGTGGCACCGGGGTCGGCGGCACCGCTGTCGGCCGGATCACGGCGGTCGGAATCGGCGCGGTCGTGGCGGTTGGTTCGGGGGTGTTCGTTGGCTCCGGCGTGGCGGTGGGCGTCGACGTCTCCGTAGGCACCGGCGTGGCCGTCGGCGTGAGGGTCGGCAGCTCTTCCAGGACTGGCGGGGGCAAGGCGGTTGGCTCGCTGGGGGCCGCGGCGGCCGTGGTGGCTGGCGCCTCGGGGGTCACCGCGGCGACCGGTGTGACCGGGTTGCGGTCCTCCAGTAAGAGGACGGCGGCGCTGAGCCCGAGGATGAGGACGAGTACGCCCATCAGGGCAATCAGGCCGAGGCGAATGCTTCGTGAGGTCATGCGCGTGCGCTTCCTTGATCGTGCCCCATGCTTTCGGTAGAAGGGCATTGCCGATTCCACTGATGCTCCGGGGGGGCGGCGAGGTCCGGCGATTGAGCGGGGGCTATTATGCAACGCGTGCGCGCTGCCGGCAACGAAGGGGGATGGGCCGCGAGCGCCGGCCGGCGGTGGCTAGGAAGTCGCCAGCGCGCCGCGCACGGCGTCGGCGATGGCTTGCAGTGTGAACGGCTTGGTGATCCAGGTCACGGCCCGCTCCTCAAGCAGCGCGCGGCTCTTCTCTCGGAGTGGATAGCCGGTCATCAAGATCATCTTGGTGCCCGGGCGCTGGCGCTGCAAAGTGCGGAAGAGAGCCTCTCCGCCGAGGTCCGGCATCACCAGGTCGCTCAGCACGAGGGCGATGTCGGCGCCATGCTGGGAGAAGAGACGCACAGCGGCGGCGCCGTCCTCGGCCTCCAGCACCCGATAGCCCAGTGTTACCAGCGCCTCGCAGACCGCCCGCCGCGCGGCCTCGTCGTCCTCCACCACCAGGACGAGCTGGTTGTCCCCCACCGGTGCCGGCACGGTCTCCCCCTCGAGCTGGGCCTCGGGCGCCTTCGCCAGAAGCATAGCCGGCAGGTAGATGGTGAAGGTCGTGCCCTCCCCCGGCGTGCTGCGCACGTCGATGGTGCCACCATGTTGCCGCACGATGCCGTAGGCCTGCGCCAGACCGAGGCCGGTGCCTTGCCCGGCCGGCTTCGTGCTGAAGAATGGCTCGAAGACGTGCGGCAGATCGTCCGGCGCGATGCCGTCGCCGGTGTCGGTCACGGTGATGCGCATCCAGTCGCCCGGTTCCATCCCGGGCAAGGGCGGGATGCCGCCCGGGGCCAGGAGCACGTGCTCGACGCGAAGGGCGATCGAGCCGCCGTGTGGCATGGCGTCGCGTGCGTTGACGCTCAGGTTCAGGAATACTTGCTGTAACCGGGCGGGGTCGGCGTGGACGACGTCATGGCTGTCGTCGGTTTCCAGGCTGAAGCGGATCGTCTCGGGGAACGTGCGCTCCAGCAACTTGAGGAGCTCCCTCAAGAACGGCGCCAGCTCGATCGGGGCGAATTCCAGGACCGACCGGCGGCTGAAGTCGAGGATCTGGCCGATCAGGCTGGCGGCCCGATCCGCCTGTCGCTGGATCGTGGTCAGACGGTCCACAGCCACCGGCGACAGATCCGGCGTCCGCAACAGCAGCTGGGCATAGAGGGTGATGACGGCCATGATGTTGTTGAAATCATGGGCCACGCCTGCGGCCAGGTGTCCGACGGTGGCCAGACGCTCCTGGGCCTGCTGGTAGCGCTGGCGGATTCGCTCGTCGGTCACGTCGCGCAGGATCAGGATCCAGCCGCTCGGCTGCTCGGAGAGTGTCAGGTGGGTGGCGGCCAGCTCGTACGTCCGGCCGGTGTCGGTCACCACCAGCTCGTGCCAGGCGAGCGTTTCGGCCGCCGGCTGGAGCAGCTCCTCCAGCGGCACGCCGTTGAGCCGCTGGAGGCGTTCCCCGACCGTAGCCCTGGCCAGCTGGCGGAGCAGGGTCTGGCCCACCGGGTTGGTCATTTGCACCCGGTGCTCCGCGTCGAGCACCAGGAGCCCTTCGGGCACTGAGTCCAGGATGCGCTGGAGGCGCACAGCCTGTTGCTGGATCGCCTCGAGAAGCTGGGCTTGCTCCAGGGCCACCCCGATCTGGTTGGCCAGCACGGTCACGGCCGGGACGTCCGCGCGCCGGAGCGCCGAGCCGACCACAAAGAGCAGCCCGTGCAACGCCCCCTTGGTCACGATCGGCGTGCCGATCGCTTCGCGGAGGTCGAGGGTGTCGACGAGGCTCCTGGCCAGCGAGTGTATCTCTGCCGGCAGGCTCTCGGCGATGAGGGAGGCCGTGATGCGCTCGAAGATCGGCTGGCGCTCGACGACGACCCGTCGCATGATGGGCGTCGCGTCCGGATCGAAGCGCAGCGCCTCGAGCGAGAGGCCGGTTGGCTCGCCGGCCTGGGGTTGCGGCGCGGCGTCGACCGTGTGATGGACGATGTGCAGCTGCCCGTCGTCGGTCATGTCGAAGATGACGGCGGTGTAGCCCAGCGACCGGACCTCGTGGCCGACAAGACGATAGATCTCGGCGGCCGAGCCGGCACGCTGGATGGCCTCGCCGGCCTGGCTGAGCGCCAAAAGAAGCCGCTGGCTGTGAGACGAATCGGCCAGCGAGCGGCGCATGACCGCCTCGGACTGCCGACGCTCGGTGACATCGCGGTCGATGCTCGTGATGGCCGTCGGCTGGCCGGCGGCGTCGCGCACGAGGGACAGGCTGGTCTCCGCCCAAAAGAGCTCGCCATCCTGGCGGCGCTGCCGGCATTCGCCCTGCCATTGCCCCTGCTCCAGGACCAGCCGCATGCGCTCGCTGCCTTCGGCCGGGTCGGCAGGGGCGATCAGCTCCAGGAGAGGACGCCCCTCCGCCTCCGCCTGGCTGTAGCCATACAGCGCCTCGGCCCCCCGGCCCCAATAGCAGACCCGCCCGTCCAGGTCCGTCGAGATCACCGACTCCCGCACGCTGTCCAGCAACTGGGACTGGAAGCGAAACGTCTCATTGCGCGCCAATAGCGCCTCTTCATGGCGCTCGGCCCGCCGTAACGCGTCTTCGGTCCCGCGGCGCGCCAGATTGAGGATCAGGGCCGCCGTGAAGATAGCGACCGACTGTAGAACCCACAGGGCGGTCGCCGAGTAGGTGATGGGCGAGGGCAGCAGGCCGGCCCCCTCGGCGATGAGCACGGCGAGCCCGGCCAGGACGGTCAGCACGGCAAAGGCCACGCCCAGCCGCCGGCCCAGAAGGAAGCCGGCAATGATGACGGCCACAATTGTGAAAACGTAGGCCGGGGTGCGCACGCCCCCCGCGGTCACCGCGGCGATGACCATGAGCAACCAGATGGCGCCGGCCAGGACAAAGCCGGTCGCCCGGGTCTGGCCGCGTCGATTGAGCCAGAGCAACGCCAGCAGCAACGGGAGCAGCGGCGCGATCAAGCCCGCGCGGGCCAGCTGCTCGGGGGCAATCAGCGGGAACAGGGGCAGGATAACGGCAACCGCCCCCAGGAGAAAAAGCAGAATGGTGTGATTCAGCTGCGCTGCGCGCGTCCGACTTGCGTCGCCTGCGAAGTTCGGAGGTGCGAACAGCGACTTCAGACTGTTAAGCACATCAATCGTCTCGCAGCAGAGTCTTGAGCTACACTGTATCTCAGTTTACCTCATTCCGGCCCGTCTGAGTCTGTCCAGGTTCCACGGCAATCCAGTACTTTGCTGCCATTCCCGGCTGGCGTACCGGCTCCACCATGGGCGCGTCGGACGTGGCGAGCCCCTGCCGGAGGGGCGTCCGGCAGGGGCTCACGAACGTGGGTGCCGTTGTCAGGGCAGGATTTCGGCCAGGTAGCCCTCAAGCTGCGACGCGGTGGCCGGGCCGCGGTGGATGGCCTGGATCACTCCCGCCGGATCGATGAAGATCGTCGTGGGCAGGTTGCGCGCGCCGTAATTCTGGAAGACGCGGCCCCCGTCGTCCAGCAGAGGGTTGGCGAAAGTAAGGGCCATCTCCCGGCGGAAGAAGAGCTCCGCCGCCTTGGCGCTCTCGTTCTGGTTCAGGGCCAAAATGGTCAGGCCCTTGTCCCTGTGCCGATCGTAGGCGGCCTGGATGGCCGGCATCTCCACGCGGCAGGGCGCGCACCACGAAGCCCAGAAGTTGATGACGATCGGCCGGCCGAGGTGATCCTCCAGGCTGATCGTCTCGCCGTCCAGATTGACGAGGGTGAAGGCGTAGGGCCGGTCGCCTACGTTCAGCGGCGGCCCGGTGGTGGGGAGCGCCCGCGGCGAGGCGGCGTCGGCATCTCCCTGCCTGAGCAGCGCGCCGCCGAAAAGGAGGAGGGCGGCCGCCGCCAGGAGCAGCAACGCTCCGCCAATCAGAAGCAGCGGTCGGTTCATACGTTGTCTTGGCTGAAGTGTCATGCCGCTCTCCCGGTCGTCGCGCCAGATGATGTGGCCCTCAGACCGGGCGCCGGGTCGGCATCTTTCCCCTCACTCAGCCGGCGCTCATCCCCGGCCGCTTGCCCCAAAAAAGGAAAGGCCCTGCCTCCGAAGAGACAGGGCCTTCCCAGTGACCGTGGCACTACGCGCTCATACGAGGAGAAAGTGCCACGGTCTGTTGGTCATAGTTACAACACATAGACACCACCTCCTCTTTTTAAAGATGGCGAGGCAGCCGAAACCGCCAGGCATCAATCGGGGATAACGCGGGCATTATGACATAACGAAATGGGGATGTCAAACGGTGAGCGGGGATCGAGGACCGGGGATCAGGGATCCCCGACCCCCGTTCCCTGATCCCTCTTGTGATACAATCCGCTCCATGCCCATTCACATCCTGTCGGAGCAACTGGCGTCCCAGATCGCCGCCGGGGAAGTGGTGGAGCGACCGGCGTCCGTTGTCAAGGAGCTGGTCGAAAACGCGCTGGACGCGGGCGCCAGCAGCGTGACGGTGGAGGTGCGCCAGGGAGGGCGTCGCCTCATCCAGGTGGCCGACGACGGCGCCGGCATCCCGGCGGCGGAGCTGGAAACGGCCTTCCGCCGGCACGCCACCTCCAAGCTAAACACGGCCGACGACCTGAACGCCATCGGCACGCTTGGCTTTCGCGGTGAGGCGCTGGCGGCGATCGCCGCGGTGAGCCAGGTGACCGTGATCGCCCGCGCGGAGGTGGAGAATGCCGGCACGCGCCTGGCGCTCGACGCCGGCCGGCCGACGGGCCGGGAACGGGTCGGGGCGCCGCGTGGTGCGGTCGTGGCGGTGGAGAACCTGTTCTTCAACGTGCCGGCACGGCTCAAGTTCCTCAAGTCGATCCAGAGCGAGAGGCGCCTGATCGACGAGTTCGTCACCCGATACGCCCTGGCCTACCCGGCCGTGCGCTTTCGCCTCAGTCACGACAACCGCGTCACCTTTCAGAGCCCCGGCTCCGGCGATCCGCTGGACGTCCTCGTCGAGGTCTATGGCCCAGAGCTGGCCGGCCAGCTTCTGCCCGTGCGTCCGCCCGACGCGCCAGACGGGGAGCGCCGGGCGGCCATGCGCGTCAGCGGCTTCGTCGGCCCGCCCGATGTGCATCGGGCCAACCGCAGCCAGATCACCCTCTTCT